>NZ_JBBKBU010000069.1:0-326 GCF_037892835.1 Peptoniphilus sp. HCN-40583 | reverse complement strand
GGCTCTATAATATCCGTTGGGGAGTAACCTCCTCAATGGATATTTTTATGCAAAAAGATAGCACTTGTTTTCCCAATCACCTAAAATTAAATCACCACAAAATAATAAAGGGGGTCAAACAAGTGCAAAACAATATTACCACATTGCTTTTAGGAATCCAAGATATCGAGGTCACCGGCGTTTCAGAAGAAAGACGCCTCATTACCATTGATTGCAAGCCCGTTCATGATCGGGTTTGTCCTCACTGTGGCTCAACCCACGCCTGGGTCCACGATCACCGGGAGCAAGTGCTTCGGGACGCACCCATGCGCCGAAAGCACGTGCTT
>NZ_JBBKBU010000068.1:0-326 GCF_037892835.1 Peptoniphilus sp. HCN-40583 | reverse complement strand
GGCTCTATAATATCCGTTGGGGAGTAACCTCCTCAATGGATATTTTTATGCAAAAAGATAGCACTTGTTTTCCCTATCACCTAAAATTATATCACCACAAAATAATAAAGGGGGTCAAACAAGTGCAAAACAATATTACCACATTACTTTTAGGAATCCAAGATATCGAGGTCACCGGCGTTTCAGAAGAAAGACGCCTCATTACCATTGATTGCAAGCCCGTCCATGATCGGGTTTGTCCCCATTGTGGCTCGTCCCACGCTTGGGTACACGATCACAGGGTACAAGTCCTTCGAGACGCACCAATGCGCCGAAAGCACGTGGTC
>NZ_JBBKBU010000067.1:0-420 GCF_037892835.1 Peptoniphilus sp. HCN-40583 | reverse complement strand
CCTCCTTGAAAAAGACATCCTGCCCGTCTTCCCCTACACTCGATCCAAACGAAAACCCACACTCGAGGCCCCCTACTACAAGCGCGACTTCATCTACGACGCCTACTACGACTGCTACCTCTGTCCCGAAGAAAACATCCTCCCCTACAGCACCACCAACCGTGAAGGCTACCGCGAATACAAAAGCAATCCCAAAATCTGTAAAAACTGTCCCACCCTTCACCGTTGCACCGCCAGTAAAAACCATCAAAAAATCGTCACTCGCCACCTCTGGCAAGACGCCCTGGACATCGCGGAAGACTACCGCTACACCACCCAAGGAAAAGCAGAATACAAACAACGAAAAGAAACCATCGAACGTCAATTCGGCAGCGCGAAAGAATACCATGGCCTACGTTACACCAACCAACGTGGACGAAA
>NZ_JBBKBU010000066.1:0-420 GCF_037892835.1 Peptoniphilus sp. HCN-40583 | reverse complement strand
CTTCGTCCACGCTGGTTGGTGTAACGTAGGCCATGGTATTCTTTCGCGCTGCCGAATTGCCGTTCGATGGTTTCTTTTCGTTGTTTGTATTCTGCTTTTCCTTGGGTGGTGTAGCGGTAGTCTTCCGCGACGTCCAGGGCGTCTTGCCAGAGGTGACGAGTGACGATTTTTTGATGGTTTTTACTGGCGGTGCAACGGTGAAGGGTGGGACAGTTTTTGCAGATGTTTGGATTGCTTTTGTATTCGCGGTAGCCTTCGCGATTGGTGGTGCTGTAGGGGAGGATGTTTTCTTCCGGGCAGAGGTAGCAGTCGTAGTAGGCGTCGTAGATGAAATCGCGCTTGTAGTAGGGGGCCTCGAGTGTGGGTCTTCGTTTGGGTCGAGTGTAGGGGAAGACGGGAAGGATGTCTTTTTCAAGGAGT
>NZ_JBBKBU010000065.1:0-434 GCF_037892835.1 Peptoniphilus sp. HCN-40583 | reverse complement strand
GTTGGGATGTGTCGCAAACGTAAGAAAGTAAATTAGGCAAAGAATTCTTATTAGCGAAAAAGAAACGTCGCCCGACTCACATTCTTTTTTCCGCGACGCGGCCCAATTCGTAGAAAATGCCGCAGGCATTTTCTTACAGTTTAAACGCGGCCAAAAAAGGGGTGGGGGCCCCGGGGGCGGGGAAAATGCGGCCTTCCGCTCTGAGCTCTTTTCCCTGCCCCCGGGTCTCAAAATCGTGTAAGAATGAAATTTTAAAGATGAATCGATAATCTCGTTTGTCTCGTCTATCCGTTTACATGAGAATGAAGATCTACTTAAGAAAGAGAAAGGGGTGTGTTCCCCGCCGAGAAATATGTATTTTTAAATAGAGAAAGGACGTGTTTCCACGTCCTTTCTCTATTTGTTTTTTTGTTTATTCGACAATTTTGGATACA
>NZ_JBBKBU010000064.1:0-481 GCF_037892835.1 Peptoniphilus sp. HCN-40583 | reverse complement strand
GCGGTAGTCTGTAGTCAAGCACTTTTTCAATCTTTTTTTGACTGACGTTGTGCCCTCGTCATCAAGCTGATGACCTCGCTATTATACTAACTCGCCGCCGACTATGTCAAGTGATTATGGCTATTCTTTTTGGCTTTTGTAAAGTCTGCTTAAGGGCTATACCATGCGGTGCGAATAGGCGTCATCTCCCGCCATTTTCTTCTCTACATAGCTACAGGATGCGCGAACTTTCAGGTCGTGTTCTTCTACATAAGCGATAAATGCATCGAAGAGCAATCCGGCCACGCCTTGGCCTCGCACAGCCTGAGTAGTTTCCGTGTGGTAGGCTTCAACAGTGCTTTGATCGATGAAACGGTAGTCTAAAACGCCGTCCGGTGCTTTCGCATCGCCAAGGTAGAATCTGCCGTCGGTGTGTTTAATCTCCATGGAATCTTCCTTTCCGGTTTTCAGTTGCTTGTTTCCTTTATACCCTTATGTAAAT
>NZ_JBBKBU010000063.1:0-573 GCF_037892835.1 Peptoniphilus sp. HCN-40583 | reverse complement strand
TCGAAGGTTAGTTGCTCACTTAATTGATCTTTCTTCAGTTGATTTTGAATGTATTCCTGTATCTTTTTAGCGTTTTTTCCCGCTGTATCGACGTAATAGCCTCGGCACCAAAATTGCCTTCCCCTATATTTGTATTTCATATCTCCCCAACGTTCATAGATCATGATGCTGCTCTTTCCCTTTAAGAATCCCATGAATGAAGACACCGATAATTTGGACGGGATCTCTAGCAACATATGAACGTGATCCGGACATGCTTCTGCCTCGACTATGTTTACGCCTTTCCACTACACAACTCGCGTAGAATTGTTCCAATTTCTAAGCGCTTCGATCCATAAAATACTTTTCGCCTGTATTTCGGAGCAAACACTACATGATACTTACAATTCCATTTTGTGTGTGATAGACTATGGGTGTGATTTAGTGATGTCATTTTTCCCTCCTGATTGTGATTGGTTGGCAGACCTTTCTTATCATACCATTCTGGGAATAACGGGTTATTATCGCTAAAGCTAAACGGAACCCCCGGTCTAACCGGGGGTTTTCTAATGCAATCAGAACCACCGGCTTAGG
>NZ_JBBKBU010000062.1:0-615 GCF_037892835.1 Peptoniphilus sp. HCN-40583 | reverse complement strand
GTTTCGATCGTCGGCAATTTCTTTTTCCAGTTGTTGTTGGTAGCTGCGCACGTGTTTCTTCACTGTGGCTTTTTTGTTTTTGTGGCGATTGGCATGGGCTTTGACGTGTGTGGCATCGACGAATTGGAGGCGTGTGTCGACGAAGCCTTGATCCATGGCTTGTTGAAGGATGTTGGTGAAGATGGACTCAAAGAGGTCGGTGTTTTGAAAACGTCGACGGTAATTTTGCCCAAAGGTGGTGAAATGAGGGATTTTATCGTAGAAGTCAAGCCCCAAGAACCACCGATAGGCCAGGTTGACTTCGACATCTTTGATGGTTTGGCGCATGCTCCGAATGCCGTAAAGGTGTTGGATAAAGACGAGTTTAATGAGGACCACGGGATCGATGCTTGGCCGTCCGTTGTCGAGGCAGTAAAGGTCTTCGACGAGATCATAGATGAAGTCGAAGTCCACGTAACGATCAATTTTCCGCAAAAGATGATCTGCCGGCACGAGTTGATCCAGGGCAATCATTTGAATTTGTTCTACTTTTTTCTTGTCTTCTTTATGTAGCATGGTAGCCTCCTTTCCTCTATTTTACTATATTTGAGGCGAATGCTGGTTGATGACACAAAA
>NZ_JBBKBU010000061.1:0-672 GCF_037892835.1 Peptoniphilus sp. HCN-40583 | reverse complement strand
ACCGTCGGCAAAGTACCGGAAAATGCAGACGGAGGAATTGAACTCAAAGTAGACAATCCGTCACTTGCAACAATTGATCAATCGGGTAACTTCGAAGCAAAACAAGCGGGTGAAGTAACGATCATCGCTACATCCGGCAGCATAGAAAAACGTGTAAAAGTAAAAATCACCAAGGCTCCCGTTGCCTTGACCGACATCAATCTAAGCGTAGCGAAAACCGAAGTACAAGAAGGCGAAAGCATGCAAGTAACCGTCGGCAAAGTACCGGAAAATGCAGTCGGAGAAATTCAACTCAAAGTAGATAATCCGTCACTTGCAACACTTGATCAATCGGGCAACTTTAAGGCAAAACAAGCAGGAGATGTAACGATCATCGCTACATCCGGCAGCATAGAAAAACGTGTAAAAGTAAAAATCACCAAGGCTCCCGTTGCCTTGACCGACATCAATCTAAGCGTAGCAAAAACCGAAGTACAAGAAGGCGAAAGCATGCAAGTAACCGTCGGCAAAGTACCGGAAAATGCGGGCGGAGAAATTCAACTCAAAGTCGATAATGCGTCACTTGCAACAATTGATCAATCGGGTAACTTTAAAGCAAAACAAGCAGGTGAAGTAACGATCATTGCTAAATGCGGCAGTATTGAAAAACAAGTAAAAGTAAAAATCACCAAG
>NZ_JBBKBU010000060.1:0-710 GCF_037892835.1 Peptoniphilus sp. HCN-40583 | reverse complement strand
CGGTGGTTTGTTATGCCCCTAGAAGGGGCTGTTACCGGCAGCACTCTCGTGCCCTGAATTTCTTCCTCTTGCAACCATTCCCCAGTTGGCGCTAAAGCGCCTATTCTCATACTTTATTTGACCTGCTGACCCGTAAACGGATCGATGAATTCTTTCATGCTTATCTGATCCGCCATGTAGTCTTCTTCCAATTGGTTTTTGATATATTCTTGGATTTTTTTCGCATTTTTTCCCGCTGTATCGACGTAGTACCCTCTACACCAGAAATGCCTATTTCCGTATTTGTACTTCAGATTTGCGTGTCTATCAAAAATGATTAAGCTACTTTTCCCTTTTAAGTATCCCATGATTTGAGATACACTATATTTCGGTGGAATCTCCAGCAGCATATGTATATGATCCGGACAACATTCCGCTTCGATTATGTTTATTCCTTTTCTGTCGCATAGGTCCCTTAATGTTTTTCCTATGTCTTGTTTCAATTTCCCGTATATAACCTGCCGCCTATATTTTGGCGCAAACACGATATGATACTTACAATTCCAACTTGTATGTGCTAAGCTGTTCTTATCCATATGGATACCTCCTTGATATTTTATTGCCGATAACACAATAATTTTATCATAGGAGGTTCTTTTTTTACTTGAAGCTAAAGCTTTTTATGCCTACCACCAGCATAGCTGGTGGTTTATTCATGCTAAAGCGCACAA
>NZ_JBBKBU010000059.1:0-930 GCF_037892835.1 Peptoniphilus sp. HCN-40583 | reverse complement strand
GACGTGATTCCCTACGTTCCGGCGGATCCCAAGAAACCGACCAATCCGGACGACACCAACGTCCCGACCACGGACAAAGACGGCAAAACCGTCGACAAGACGCAATACGACATCGTCGCCTTCAAAGTGGCCGATGCCGACAAGACCAAAGGCAGCCTGACCCTGGGCGATAAGGTTGAACAACAAGTCATCTCCGCCCTCGTCAAAAAAGGCAGCAAGTGGGAAAAAGTCACCGCACCGACCATCAACGTCGCCGATGCAAAGACCACCAAAGCCAACGGCTACAACCCCGCCATCCCGGCAGGCACCGAAACCGTAGAAAACGGCAAAGTCTACACCGCCCAATTCATCACCAACGGCCAAGAAATCACCCCGGGTACCGAATTACCCGACGGCGTCTTCGAAGTTAGCGTATCCCGTGATGAAACCAGCGTGAAAACCGACCCGTTATATGGCAAATCCTACGCCGTCTTCAAAGACAGCAAACTGGCGAAAGACAAATTCCCGACCCCTCAAGCAGAAGAAAACTTCAAAGATGCGAAGTGGAACGTGGAAAATCCTTGGGATCAAGCCATTACGAAAAAGACCGACTTTAAAGCAAGCGCCATCAGTTCCGTCTTCGACAAACAAAACATCACCAAGATCGAAGTCATTCAAGACCCGACCACGATGACCTACACCGAAGGCGACAAACCGAAACACGACGGCATCAAAGTCAAACTCACCGACAAAAAAGGCAACACCGTCGAAATCGAAAAGGACAAACTGGGCGAATACGGCGTCACCGTCACCCCGGCCGAAGACAAAGGTTTAACCGTTAAAGACAACAACGGCAAACCCTTCGTCGCCAGCGTCAACGACAAAGACGGTAAGCCCTTAACCGCCGACAGTAAGACCAAGATCACCGTCAATCCGAAGAAATCGGATCAA
>NZ_JBBKBU010000058.1:0-989 GCF_037892835.1 Peptoniphilus sp. HCN-40583 | reverse complement strand
TATTTTCGCTTCAATATAGCTATCTGATTGGTCAATATCTTTCGTTTTTGGAAAGTATTCTCTTAATAGACCATTTGTATTTTCGTTGGTCCCTCGTTGCCATGGATGATGGGGCAGTGGGAAATAGAACTCAACTAGAGACAGTTGCTGTGAGACTTCAGGATGCTTTGAGAATTCTTTCCCTCTATCAGGAGTAATGCTTTGAAGGGGTTCATCCTTCAACAGTTCAATCATGGCTTGCTTAACACATTGAGCGTTCTTCTTTGGAATTTTCTGACAAAGTAGGTAGCGACTTTTTCTGTCGGTCAATGTGAGTAGGCATGCCCTGCCGGTTTTACCTGCCACCGTATCCGCTTCCCAGTCACCTAAGCGCTCTCTTTTTTCAGCTGCCTCCGGTCGATCGGATATGGGATTGGTGATTGGAATTTTACCGCGTCTTTCTTCATAGGATTTCGTATGCCTTGTTTTTCCGCGATGTCTTAGTTTCCTAATGCATCCTCTATTGCCCCTAGAGAGATTCGGCTCGTCAAAAAGGCCGGAATAAATGGCTCGATAAATCGTAGTGAAGCTAATGCTATAAACACTCTCTTCGTATTTTAAACGGGCAGCGATCTGTTCCGGCGACCACTGATGCTCTAAGAATAACGACTTTACCTTTTGGAAAAGGACGGTATCGTCCAACTTCTTATGAGGGCGACAAGCTTTTCTTCTGGTGGCATAAAGTGCCTGTGCGTCACAAGGTAAATAACTTCCTTCTACAGAGTTCCTCTTTAACTCACGGATAATTGACGATTTGTTGCGCCCTAACTTTGTTGCGACTTCAGATTGATTTAGGCCAATATCCATATAATGCTTTAGCAACTCACGCTCTTTTAGTGTAAAATGAGAATAATGATTCATCGTTCCTCCTGGTTGATTGGTTTTCGTCGACATAATTTTACCAGAAAACGGTGAATCATTTTTTGTTGCACTTAGATTGTAAATTCAAG
>NZ_JBBKBU010000057.1:0-1172 GCF_037892835.1 Peptoniphilus sp. HCN-40583 | reverse complement strand
ATGGCAAAAGGAAAATTTGAAAGAACCAAACCCCACGTCAACGTCGGCACCATCGGCCACGTCGACCACGGCAAGACCACCCTTACGGCGGCAATCACCCTCGTATTAAACAAACGCTTCGGCTCCGGCGAATTCGTCGACTACGCAAACATCGACAAAGCCCCCGAAGAAAGAGAACGCGGTATTACCATCTCCACGTCCCACGTCGAATACGAAACCGAAAAACGCCACTACGCCCACGTTGACTGCCCCGGCCACGCCGACTACGTCAAAAACATGATCACCGGTGCAGCCCAAATGGACGGCGCCATCCTCGTCGTATCCGCGGCAGACGGCCCCATGCCCCAAACCCGCGAACACATCCTCTTGGCCCGCCAAGTCGGCGTACCCAAAATCGTCGTCTTCTTAAACAAACAAGACCAAGTCGATGACGAAGAACTCATCGAACTCGTCGAAATGGAAGTACGCGATCTCCTGAGCGAATACGAATTCGACGGCGACAACACCCCCATCACCGTAGGCAGCGCCCTTAAAGCCCTGGAAGATCCCGACGGCGAATGGGGCGACAAAATCGTCGAACTCATGAACACCGTTGACGAATGGATCGACGATCCCATCCGCGACATCGATCATCCCTTCCTCATGCCCGTAGAAGACATCTTCTCCATCACCGGCCGCGGCACCGTCGCCACCGGTCGTGTTGAACGCGGCACCATCAAAGTCAACGACAACGTCGAAATCGTCGGCTTAACCACCGAAAAAAGAACCGTCGTCGTCACCGGCGTCGAAATGTTCAGAAAACAACTCGACCAAGCCGAAGCAGGCGACAACGTCGGCCTTCTGCTCCGCGGCGTCCAAAGAGACGAAATCGAACGCGGCCAAGTACTGGCAGAACCCGGCAGCATCCATCCCCACACCAAATTCGAAGCCGAAGTCTACGTCCTGAGCAAAGAAGAAGGCGGACGCCACACCCCGTTCTTTAACGGCTACCGTCCCCAATTCTACTTCAGAACCACCGACGTAACCGGCGACATCACCTTAGCCGACGGCGTCGAAATGGTCATGCCCGGCGACAACGCCACCTTCAAAGTCGAACTCATCACCCCCGTCGCCATGGACGAAGGCTTACGCTTCGCCATCAGAGAAGGCGGCCGCACCGTCGCCTCCGGGGT
>NZ_JBBKBU010000056.1:0-1445 GCF_037892835.1 Peptoniphilus sp. HCN-40583 | reverse complement strand
GAAGTAACCCGGTCCCCAAGATTTGGACATACCCCCTACCTCAAATCGTGTATAATTCAATTAAGGAGGGAAACCATGGGACGAGGAAAACTAACCGCTGAAGAACAAGAAATCTTACGCGCCAATCCAAATGTCAAATCAGTCAACGAACAATACATTTTCTATACGACCGAATTTAAAAAACACTTCATTGATGCACTGACCACGGGCAAGCGGCCTAAACAAATCTTCATTGAAGCCGGATTCGATCCCGAAATCTTAGGCGACAAACGCATCGAACGAGCCACCGCCCGGTGGAAAGAACGCCATATTCGGGACACCATTCTCGCTTCAATCGACCAGGAAGCTGCGAATGAAGCCCTCAAAGCCATTGACGACATCGACGACATGAGAAAAGCCAAAGACAAACTGGCGAAGCAAGAAAAAATCATTCAACAACAAGCGGCGGAGATCGAAGCATTAAAAAAAGCTGGCTGGCTAGGAGGGAGGCGATGCGACAAGAAGGCCTATGTAACGACTGATCTCTGCAAAATCGTAGAAGAAACCGTCCAAGCCTACGGAAAAGCCATTAACATCAAAGCCCTTTGCAAAAACCTTCAACTGCCGCGAAGCACCTATTACTACTACAAAGCCAGCAAAGAAAACCGGCAACGAAGAGAAGACGCAGACCAAGAAGCCCTGTACTTCATCCAAAAAGCCTTCGACCATAGCGGAAAATACTACAACAAAGGCAGCCGCTCCCTGCGCATAATTCTGAAAAACGACTACGACATCATCTACAACCGCAA
Source organism: Peptoniphilus sp. HCN-40583 (assembly GCF_037892835.1). NCBI lineage: Bacteria > Bacillati > Bacillota > Tissierellia > Tissierellales > Peptoniphilaceae > Peptoniphilus > Peptoniphilus sp. HCN-40583. The sequence continues at coordinate 657 of NZ_JBBKBU010000056.1, read as the reverse complement.
AAAAATCCAGCGCATCATGCGAAAATACCACCTCAAATGCCCCGTGAAACAATCCCGCCCCTATGGCAAACGAAAAAACAACGGCCAAGAAAACAAAATCGCACCCAACCGCGTCAAACGCGCCTTCAAACCCGGGAAAGCCAGAAAACTCTTCCTCACCGACATCACCTACATCAAACACCAAGGCCACTTCTCCTACGTCTCCGTCATCATCGATTCCCAAACCAACGAACCCGTCGCCCACAAAACCAGCACAAACTACAACCTCGACTTCGTTCTCGAGACCCTCGAACAACTCAGAGCCTGCGGCCACAGTCAAAACGCCATCATCCACTCCGATCAAGGCGTCCACTACACCGCGAAAAAATTCCGAGACACCATCCAATCCATGGGCCTCATTCAATCCATGTCCCGAAAAGGCAACTGTTGGGATAATGCACCCTGCGAATCCTTCTTCGGAAAAATGAAACAAGAAGCAACATTCGACGAAAACGCCAATGACCAAGAGATCGAAGCTGCCGTCACCGACTACATAAACTACTACCGCTACCGCCGATACCAAGAAGGCCTCGGCGACATGACACCATACGAATACGGATCAACACTACTCAATGCATAGGGGTTGACGTGTCCAAATCAATGGGTCCACCATAGAAG
>NZ_JBBKBU010000055.1:0-1619 GCF_037892835.1 Peptoniphilus sp. HCN-40583 | reverse complement strand
AAGGAACCGAGTATAAACTCGATTCCTTTTCAATGACCTTAGCGGTTTTCTAAAGCCTGTTTCCACGTTTGATTCAACATAACCCACGTTTCGGGTACCTGACCTTTTTCAGTGCGGTAGAACGTGTGGGTGTTGGACGCTTCGATAATATCGTAGTATGCCCAGTGGCTTGCATTGACATCATTGAAGGGTACGATGCCCGTCAATACATCACGCAGACCCGTGAGGCCGACGCTACGGTCGTACAGCTTATTGAATACCGTAACCGCTTCGGCACGGGTGATATTGTTGTTCGGGCGGAAGGTGCCGTCCGGATAACCGGTAATACGCTTGTTGCCATAGGCTTGGTTGATCGCCGCTTCGGCCCAGTGGCCTTTTGCATCGGCGAAGGGTGCCATGCCGGTATTCGCCTTGTCAATGGCCTTGATCATTTGTGCAAATTCAGCACGGGTGATCTTGTCGTTGGGGCGGAAGGTACCGTCGGGATAGCCCTTCATGTACCCTGCGTTGACAACTGCATTGACGACTGCGTTGTACCAACCGCTGCGTACGTCGATGAAGCCGGGTCTTGCCTTGTTGGACAGATCCAGACCTTGCAGACGAGCGATCATCGCTGCCGCTTCGGCGCGGGTCATATTGCCTTCGGGACGGAAGGTGTTATCTTCATAGCCGTAGATATACAGCTTGTGAATAGCCGTTTCGTGTTTCGGTTTTTCAACAGAGGGTGTCGTCGTGCTTCCCGGAATGATCCAGGTACCGCCGATGATACCGCCGGAGCTTCCTCCGTTGTTTCCGCGATTATCGACACTCTTGACTTGACTGCTGGACTTGCCGCCATCCGGGTAAATCGCCGTTGCCGTAACAATCGTTCCCGGCTTAAGGCTTCTTGCGGTAATGGTGATTTCTCCGGTTTCGGGATTCATCGTAATTGAAGGATCGGCATCCTTGGGAAGAATCCAATTTCCGTTGGTACCTTTACCTTTCTTCAAGGTGAGTGATCTCGGATTGCCGTTGGCGTCCGTGTAATCTACTCTTACCTTATCCGCATCTTGCGGCGGCACGACGGTAACGCTGCCGTCCGAATTTGCTTTGACTTCGGGAGCGGAAGCAGCACGAACCGTTTGTGTCGGAGTTAAGGTGCCTTCTTTATCACCGGATTTTACCGTGACTGTACCATCTTCTGCAACGGTAACAGTTGCATCTTTCGGTAAATCTTTATTGGCATCTCGAACGGCTTTTTCTACCGCTTGTTTTTCAGCGTCAGTCAGATGCTTAGGATCTTTAACTGCAACTGGTTCTTCCGGTGCTTTCACGCCGAGTTTACTCGGGTTTTGTGCGACGGTTTTGTCCGGTGTCAGCGTACCGATCACCTTGCCGTCTTTGTCTTTGACGGTGACTGTACCGTCGTCGCCTACCTCAATGGTGGCGTCTTTCGGTAAGGTGCTATTGCCACTGTCGTCTTTGTTGGCATCTTCGACGGCTTGTTTGACCTTTTCTTTGTCTGCATCGCTTAATGCCTTGGCATTGTCGACTTTGATTGGCGATTTAGGAGCGTTGATTTTAGTTCCCGGTGTCGCTTTTTCTTTTACTAAGTCGGTTCCCGGAATTGTATCTTGTGA
>NZ_JBBKBU010000054.1:0-1650 GCF_037892835.1 Peptoniphilus sp. HCN-40583 | reverse complement strand
AGACACAGCGCTGAACCAAGTTAATTAAATGGTATAAGAGATTAAACCATAACAATCTATAAGCTTAAAGCGGAACACAGTCAGTGGATCCGAGCTAAGCAAACTCAAAGTTTTTATTGAGAGTTTGATCCTGGCTCAGGACGAACGCTGGCGGCGCGCCTAACACATGCAAGTCGAGCGATGAAAGTTGTTCTGATCCTTCGGGTGACGAACTTCTGGATTAGCGGCGAACGGGTGAGTAACGCGTGAGGAACCTGCCTCTTACAACGGGATAGCCTCGGGAAACCGGGATTAATACCGTATAAGACTCCGACATCTCATGATGATGAAGTCAAAGCGTTAGCGGTAAGAGATGGCCTCGCGTCTGATTAGCTCGTTGGCGGGGTAACGGCCCACCAAGGCGACGATCAGTAACCGGCCTGAGAGGGTGAACGGTCACATTGGAACTGAGACACGGTCCAAACTCCTACGGGAGGCAGCAGTGGGGAATCTTGCACAATGGGGGCAACCCTGATGCAGCGACGCCGCGTGAGCGATGAAGGTTTTCGAATCGTAAAGCTCTGTCCTATGGGAAGATAATGACGGTACCATAGGAGGAAGCCCCGGCTAACTACGTGCCAGCAGCCGCGGTAATACGTAGGGGGCGAGCGTTGTCCGGAATTACTGGGCGTAAAGGGTTCGCAGGCGGCATGGCAAGTCCGATGTAAAAGGCGAAGGCTCAACCTTCGTAAGCATCGGAAACTGTCAAGCTTGAGTGAAGGAGAGGCAAGTGGAATTCCTAGTGTAGCGGTGGAATGCGTAGATATTAGGAGGAATACCGGTGGCGAAGGCGACTTGCTGGACTTCAACTGACGCTGAGGAACGAAAGCGTGGGTAGCAAACAGGATTAGATACCCTGGTAGTCCACGCTGTAAACGATGAGTGCTAGGTGTCGGGGGTCAAACCTCGGTGCCGCCGTTAACACAATAAGCACTCCGCCTGGGGAGTACGTGCGCAAGCATGAAACTCAAAGGAATTGACGGGGACCCGCACAAGCAGCGGAGCATGTGGTTTAATTCGAAGCAACGCGAAGAACCTTACCAGGACTTGAAATACTAGCGCCCGCTTTAGAGATAAAGTTTTTTCTTCGGAAACGCTAATACAGGTGGTGCATGGTTGTCGTCAGCTCGTGTCGTGAGATGTTGGGTTAAGTCCCGCAACGAGCGCAACCCTTACTTTTAGTTGCCAGCACGTAATGGTGGGAACTCTAAAGGGACTGCCGATGATAAATCGGAGGAAGGTGGGGATGACGTCAAATCATCATGCCCTTTATGTCCTGGGCTACACACGTGCTACAATGGTCGGTACAGAGGGCAGCGAACGAGCGATCGCAAGCGAATCTCAAAAAGCCGATCCCAGTTCGGATTGCAGGCTGCAACTCGCCTGCATGAAGTCGGAGTTGCTAGTAATCGCAGATCAGAATGCTGCGGTGAATGCGTTCCCGGGTCTTGTACACACCGCCCGTCACACCATGGGAGTTGGCAATACCCGAAGCCAGCGAGCCAACCGCAAGGAGGCAGCTGTCGAAGGTAGGGTTAATGACTGGGGTGAAGTCGTAACAAGGTAGCCGTATCGGAAGGTGCGGCTGGATCACCTCCTTTCTAAGGAAAT
>NZ_JBBKBU010000053.1:0-1744 GCF_037892835.1 Peptoniphilus sp. HCN-40583 | reverse complement strand
AGTATCCAAAATTGTCGAATAACAAAAAAACAAATAGCGAGAGGACGTGGAAACACGTCCTTTCTCTATTTAAAAATACATATTTCTCGGCGGGGAACAGACCCCTGACTCTTTTTATGGTAACAGTTCATTCTTATGTAAACGGATAGACGAGACAAACGGGTTTATCGATTCATCTTTAAAAATCGATTCCTACATGGCTCTGAGACCAGGGGAAGGGCCTAGGGCGTTGCGATTTCATGACCTATCCCGACGAGGGTCGCGAGTCGTTGGAAGGTCAGATGCAGTCTTACACCGTTTCGGGGAGGCGAAGCCTTCACGAAACGGATGTATAGTTGTACGCCCTCTGGCCCTTCCCCTGGACCCCATCCCCCTCCACCCTAACGCTTTTCTAATGTGCGAAGCCCTGCCGGGCTTCGATTTGTATTGGGCTTCTTCGCCGAAAAAAGATTTTGAGTTAGGCGAAGGTGCTTTTTCCCTCCCCCGGAAAGAATCGCGAAGATATAATTATAGCAAGACAAAAATGGATCGCCACATCCACTATGTGAGTATCTCGGAACAATGAATAGAAACAAATGTGTGAAAGAAAAACGTAGAAAAAACTACATCATCTCATATTGCCAAGGCCGATCTGTTTCGGTAAGATAATAAAAGACTAAAAAGAGGTGTTAAATGAGAGTATTGAAAATCTTAGTGGCGGCGCTATTAATTGCCGTCTTGTCCGGAGCCCTGGCGTTGGGCTACGAGTTGGTCGATCGACCGATCACAAAGAGAAACCACGAGCCGTCGCGGGAAGAGGCGACGAAAAGGATCAACAAATTGGATACCACCAATCCCTTCACCGGCGACGATCCCCTTCACATCCTGCTTTTCGGCATCGACAAGACGGCGACGACGGACATGACGGAAGAAGGCAACCCCACCCGTAGCGACGTAGTCATGCTCGTCACCATCGATCCCGTCACCAAGCGGGCCCAACTTCTTTCCCTGCCCCGCGACACCTACGTCAGCATCAGGGGCCATCAAGGCAAGACCAAGCTCGGTCACGCCTACGCCTATGGCGGAGAAAAGTTGGCGGAAGAAACAGTGGAAGATTTCCTCGACGTGAAAATCGACTATTACGCCACGGTGGATTACAAAGCCGTGGAACGCTTAGTAGATGCCGTAGGCGGCATCGAAGTGGACATTCCCTTCGACTATAGCTACGAAGACACCTATGTGGTGCCCAATCTGCATATCGACTTTAAAAAAGGCAAACAGAAGCTCGACGGCGCCAATGCCGTGCGCTACCTTCGCATACGAAAGATCTACGAAGATCAAGACATCGACCGCATTCAAGTGCAACAGCGCTTTATGATGCAGCTCTTCGATAAATTAAAACGTCCCATGATGATTTTAAAAATCCCCGAGCTCATCGATATCGCCCTGGACAACATCGAAACGAACCTGTCCTACGGACAAATCGCCTACCTGGCGAAAATGGGCCTTGATATGGATAGAGAAAACATTCAAACCGACACCTTAGTCGGCGACAACAAGCGCATCGGAAGCGTCGATTACTACATCGTCAATCAAGCCTCGGCGAGAGAACAAGTGCGTCGCTTCGCCGAAGGAAAAATCGGCTACTACGAAGAAATCCAAGAACAAAAGAAAGCTAATCAAGAAAAAGCGGAAGCCGAAAACAGCGGCGAATCGACAAATGAATCATAAAACCAACGGAAGTTCTCGCGACGGCGGGAACTTT
>NZ_JBBKBU010000052.1:0-2010 GCF_037892835.1 Peptoniphilus sp. HCN-40583 | reverse complement strand
GAGCGTCCCGAGGGACGCTTTTTTTATTAGCTGCGGTCACGCTCTTTGCGGTAGCGGACAAATTCGTCGAAATCGTCGATGACGAGGAAAGGATTCACCTGCTTTTCCTTTCCCATGGTGGTTGGGAGCGTGACGGCGCCCTCATCTCTCAGGCTCCGCACTCGCGCCAATTCGTTTTTCGTGGCGTCGTTTTTTAAATAGTTTACGCTCTGTTCAAGATTGGACAGGGAGTATTCGTGGGCGGAATAGATTTTTACTTCATCGTCCATGGCCTTTAAATTCTCCAGGGTCTTAAACATGGCCTCGTAATCGCCGCTGAAGACCCGCCCGCAACTGGAGAGGAAGAGGGTGTCGCCGATAAAAAGATGCTCCTTCATTTTGTAGGCCACGTGCCCTTCCGTGTGGCCCGGCGTGGCGATGACCTCAAAATTTTCGCCGAGAAGGCGGATGGTCTCGCCGCCTTTTACGATTTCCGTGGCCACGCCCGTTTCCTCGGGGCCGTAGACCGGCGCCGGATGGGCTGCGATTAACTCTTTCACGCCGCCGATGTGATCCGGGTGGCTATGGGTCAAGAGCACGGCTTCAAGGCCGTAGCCCTTCGTCGCCATAAGCTGCAGGAGGAGATCCGCTTCCGAGGGATCCACGACGACGATGTGCTTGTCTTTTTCGATGATCCAAATGTAATTATCCGACAGTGCCGGCAGGGGCATAATGTTCATTTTATTCACCTCATTTACCTTATACCCTATTTCCCTCATCTTTCAAAGACGTTCTTGTTTCCTTTGCTCTGCTAAATTATTATAATGGTAAACAAAAGGAGGTTTTTATGAAAGGTTTACGGAATTACTTATTGGCCTGCACTTTATTTTTCTCCCTCATTGGCCCCGCGTCGGTTTTTGCCGCCACGCCAGCTGTGCCGTCGAACCAGCCCGTCACTTTAGACGGATCCCCGGTAAAGCTCGCCGCCTACAATGTTGATGGAAATAACTACGTGAAGCTGAGAGATATTGCGGCGATACTTCGAACCACGGAATCTTCTTTCGACGTAAGCTACGATTATGCTACGCGAACGGTCACGTTGCAATCGAAGCAAGTGTATGCCCCTCAAAAGGGAGACCTTGCGCCTATCGCCCCGAAAAAAGCGCGGGCTTTAATGGATTATCGCCCCATGATCATCGACGGCAGAAAAGATTCGCTTCGCACGGCCATGATTAAGGACAACAATTACATTCAGCTGCGGGATTTAAGTCGCGTTTTAGACTTTCGCGTCGATTACGACGCCCCCACACGCACGGTGCAAATCTACACCACCTTGCGGGAACGTTTAAAGGGAAAAATCGACGACCGCTACCTAACGGATCGCTTCTACACCTATGTGGAAGAAGGGCTCTCTTACAAGGAAGCGGAGCTGGCAGAGCGAATCAACGAATACCGCGTGCAGCTCGGCCTTCCGGAGTTTCTCCTCTCGAAGTCCCTGACCACTGTGGCGCGGACCCACATCACGGATTCGAATCGCTACCATCCGGAAAATCAGATTGACGCACGGGGAATTAAGGGCAATCTCCATTCCTGGTCGAGCAACGGCTCCTGGACACCCATGGCCTATACCGACGATCACGCATACGCCAAAGCCATGTGGGATAAGCCGAGGGAACTCACGTCCTACCGAGGCAGCGGCTTTGAAATCGCCTACTGGACAAGCGGTTACGCTTCCCCTAAAGGTGCCTTAGCCGGTTGGAAGTCCTCCCCCGGACACAACGGTGTGATTGTTGGTCAAGGCAATTGGCGGGATCTCACTTCCATGGGCGTTGGCATCGACGGCAATTACGCCTTCGTCTGGTTCGGCAAGGAAGTAGATCCCGCCGGCTACTACGGAAAGACGACGGCTTCGAATCCCTATTCTTTGCCGATGGAAGACACACTTCCCCCGTTTTTCTTTAGTGACAACTTTATCCCTTGATCCAATGTTCAAAACAATCTCAACAAAAAAAGAGCCCTCGAGGCTCTTTT
>NZ_JBBKBU010000051.1:0-2910 GCF_037892835.1 Peptoniphilus sp. HCN-40583 | reverse complement strand
TATCGGCGACTTTTGTCAACCTATTTTTTGAACTTTTTCTCTCGCGAGTGTCGTTCGCTCAAAAAGGTAAGTTATATTATACGCAGGTCCCTTTTTCTTGTCAATATGATTTTTACATCTCTTTTCCACATTATTTACTCGAATCCGCAAGCTTTCGCGTTTGCTCGATAAGGGCCCAAACATCGGGATCCGATGCCAGTTGGTATGCTTTTTCGAAGTCATTCAGAGCTTCTGAAAACGCCTCTTCTCGATAGTGAAGAATGCCGCGGTTCATGTAGGCCGTGCGATTGTCACTTTCTCTCCCTATAAGTTTCGACAAGATGTCCACCGCTTCTTTCTCACGACCTACGGCGGCCAGGGCAATGGCCAGATCGTTTTCGATTTCGCCGTCCTCGCCGTGGGATGCCGCATCCTTCAGAAAGGCAATGGCTTTGTCCATGTCTCTCAATCCGTAGTAGGCCATGCCGAGAATGTGGGCACAGGTGGCCGGCTCCGTGTATTGGGAATCGAGGGATTGAATGGTGCGTATGGCATCTTCGTATTTGCCGTAGTGCAAATAGGTCTTCGCTCCGTCGATGGCCGCAGGCTCCTCCGCCCGCTCTAGGGCCCGACGCATTTGTTCTTTCAAGAGATCGTCTTCGGCCAGGGTAAGGGCTTTTTCGTCGTAGAACTTTGCCTTAATGTATAGGGCTTGGGCTTCGTAAAGGCGGCCGAGGGCGGCGTAGGCTTCGGCGCAGTTTCCATCTTCCTCGATAATGGCTTCGTAGCGTTGGGTGATTTCTTTTAAGAGATCACTGAGGTCTTCGCCCTTCTGAAAATGTTGGTTGTAGATGCCTTCCATGGCGTAGGTGGTCTCCAGGCGATCGTTTATGTTTCCCCGCACGCACTCTTTGGCTCGGGCCATTAAATAGATGGATTCGGTCTCTTGCCCTTTCAGTGCCTGTGCCAACTGCTGATCCATGGCGCGGATGGCGTCTTCTTCGTTTTCCTTTAAAAATTTCAGATAGATGTCGGCGTAGGGGAATCCCGGATCCAAGGCGACGACGACGCACAGGGCGGTAAATATATGGCGGTAATCCATGGTTCCGTCGTTTTTTTGTGCTTTGATTTCCCGCACCAGGTCTTTTTGCAACATGGGAATGGGGGCGCCATCCAGTATTTTCTCCCGCCCGGGAATCTGTTCCAGAAAGCCGATGGCATCGTACCAGTCGCTTAAGTATTTCTTACTGTCCATGGTCCTTCCTTTCATCCTTATGGTGTTTGTATTTTCCGTTTTCGTAATAGAGGTAGCGCACGCGGCCGGGCAAGTGGATGCCCCGCACGTGTTTCGACGCTTTGAGGGGGTCCCGCCCCGGGACGAGGGCCGGATTGTTTTTCAGGTAGTCTACGACGGATTGACGATCCACCTCGGGATCTTCGACAGGCAAAACGCCGCCGATGTATCGATTTTCCGCAAAGTAGAAATCTTCCTTTAAGGCCGAATACATGGCCTCATCTAACAAGCCTTCTTCTTTCAAAAATTCGTAGAGAAAGCGATACTTGCCTTCGCGATTTTTAAGCGGCATTCGGTGAATGGTTTCCTCCAATTTTCGGGCCATGGCCATGTAAAACTCCGAGGGACGCAGGCCGCGCTTTTTGACTTCGGCTTTCACGGCGAGAAAGGCATCTTCGTCGTAGTAATTTTCGACGATGGTCGCAAAATTTTTAAGCAAGAACACTTCGTTTCCGTCTAAAACATCGGTGCGGATCACCTCATAAGGCGGCCGGTCGTCGTAGACAATGTGAAATTCTTCGGCCCGCCGGCGCAGTTCCGTGCCACGGAGCAATTTTAAAAAGCCGATTTGAATCTTTTTCGCCCCGAGAGGCACGACCCGATCAAAGCCATGAAGAAAGCTCTCCATGTCTTCTCCCGGAAGGCCCACGATGAGATCCACGTGAATGTGCACCTTCTCCCGGTCGATCATGTCCATGGCGCGCTTCATTTTCACCAGATTCGTGCTTCGATGGATGCGGCGGTTCACTTCAGGATTTACCGATTGGATCCCCGCTTCGATTTGAAAGCGCCCGGCAGGGGCAGCGTTAATGACTTCCGCCACATCGGGGGTCATGTGTTCCAAATTCATTTCAAAGTGGATGCACATACCCTCCGGCGCTTCGTCGATAAAGAAGCGCAGAATTTCTTTGGTACGCTCGGGGCGAATGTGAAAAGAGCGATCCACAAATTTCACCAGCTTGGTCCCCGTCTGAAAGATTGGACGCATATGGCTTTTGATTTCATCCACGCTTCGGTAGCGCACCACATCGTCTTCGGAAGACAAACAGTAGCTGCAATGGTACGGGCATCCCCGCATGGATTCGTAGTAGACGATGCGGTGGTTCAAGTTTTCCTCTTCGTAGCCGGCGGGAAGGCCCTCCATAGAAAAGGGAACCGACACGGGGCTCGCCTGAATTTTATCGCCCCATCGGTACACAAGCCCCGCCACTTCATCTGCCGCAGATTCCCCGGCGAGATAGGCTAAAAAATCGTCGAAGCTCTCCTCCCCTTCGCCGCGCAAAATGCCGTCGACCCAGGTTGCCTCTTCCATGCGCTCCACGCTGTCGTAGGTAACTTCCGGACCGCCGACGTATTGTTTGATTTCGGGAAAGGCTTTGTTGATGTAGCGGCCCAGCATGTCGATCTGCGCCCAATTCCAAATATAGGCGGAGTAAAGGATCGCGTCGGGCCGCTCCCGAAGGATTTTCTGCAGCATAACGTCTTTTGATTCATTAATGGTCATTTCCAAAAGGCCTACGGACCGATTCGTAGACTCCCTAAGCAGGCGTACGGCCAGATTCGTGTGAACGTAGCTGGCGTTTAGAGCGACGAGTAAAGCGTTCATTCTTCCTCCATAAAAAAAGAGGCTTTCGCCT
>NZ_JBBKBU010000050.1:0-3079 GCF_037892835.1 Peptoniphilus sp. HCN-40583 | reverse complement strand
GGTCGTTACCAACCAAGTACCATCGGCGTTAAGAGGCTTAACTTCTGTGTTCGGCATGGGTACAGGTGTGTCCCTCTTGCTATCGTCACCGGACGAACCAAGTCGCATATACAATCTATTTTGGTCAAGTCTTCGACCGATTAGTATCTCTTAGCTGCATACATTGCTGTACTTCCACCTGAGACCTATCTACCTCGTAGGCTACAAGGGGTCTTATCATATGAGGGAAATCTCATCTCGAGGGGGGCTTCGTGCTTAGATGCTTTCAGCGCTTATCCCTTCCAAACTTAGCTACTCAGCTATGCCATTGGCATGACAACTGATGCACCAGCGGTTTGTCCATCCCGGTCCTCTCGTACTAAGGACAGATCCTCTCAAATTTCCTACGCCCACGACGGATAGGGACCGAACTGTCTCACGACGTTCTGAACCCAGCTCGCGTGCCTCTTTAATGGGCGAACAGCCCAACCCTTGGGACATGCTTCAGCCCCAGGATGAGACGAGCCGACATCGAGGTGCCAAACCTCCCCGTCGATGTGGACTCTTGGGGGAGATAAGCCTGTTATCCCCAGGGTAGCTTTTATCCGTTGAGCGATGGCCCTTCCACGCGGTACCACCGGATCACTAAGTCCTGCTTTCGCATCTGCTCCACTTGTCGGTGTCGCAGTTAAGCTTCCTTTTGCCTTTGCACTCTTCGCACGATTTCCGTCCGTGCTGAGGAAACCTTTGAACGCCTCCGTTACTTTTTGGGAGGCGACCGCCCCAGTCAAACTGCCCAACTGACAGTGTCCCTCTTCCGGATTCACGGAAGTAGGTTAGAATTCCAGAATGAATAGAGTGGTATCCCAAGGGCGACTCCCGAAACACTGGCGTGCTTCGTTCTCTGTCTCCCACCTATCCTGTACAGTCCATTCCGAAATCCAATATCAGCCTGCAGTAAAGCTCCATGGGGTCTTTCCGTCCTGTCGTGGGTAAGCGGCATCTTTACCGCTACTACAATTTCACCGGATCCTTTGTTGAGACAGTGCCCAAATCGTTACACCTTTCGTGCGGGTCGGAACTTACCCGACAAGGAATTTCGCTACCTTAGGACCGTTATAGTTACGGCCGCCGTTTACTGGGGCTTCAGTTCTAAGCTTCGCTTGCGCTAACTTTTTCCCTTAACCTTCCAGCACCGGGCAGGTGTCAGCCCCTATACTTCGTCTTTCGACTTCGCAGAGACTTGTGTTTTTGGTAAACAGTCGCTTGGGCCTTTTCACTGCGGCCATGTTTCCATGGCTCCCCTTCTCCCGAAGTTACGGGGTCATTTTGCCGAGTTCCTTAACAAAGGTTTTTCCGCTCGTCTTAGGATTCTCTCCTCACCTACCTGTGTCGGTTTACGGTACGGGCGACAATACGCGAATAGTGGCTTTTCTTGGCAGTATGGATTCGGCTCCTTCTCTACTTATTTTCGATCCGCATCACACGTCAGACTTCACGAGAAGCGGATTTGCCTACTTCTCATCCTTGGTGCTTGCACGCCTCACCAACCGGGCGCTGCGCTTATCCTTCTGCGTCCCCACATCTTCATTGCGTTTGCCGGTACAGGAATCTCCACCTGTTGTCCATCGACTACGCCTTTCGGCCTCGCCTTAGGTCCCGACTTACCCTGAGTGGACGAGCCTTCCTCAGGAAACCTTGGGTTTTCGACGGGTGAGATTCTCACTCACCTCTCGCTACTCATGCCAGCATTCTCTCTTCTGTACACTCCACAATACCTTGCGGTTTTTGCTTCGTCGCGCACACAATGCTCCTCTACCAATCCTTACGGATTCCACGGCTTCGGTATCGTGTTTAGCCCCGGTTATCTTCGGCGCAGAGTCACTTGACTAGTGAGCTATTACGCACTCTTTCAATGTATGGCTGCTTCTAAGCCAACATCCTAGTTGTCTCAGTAACTCCACATCCTTTTCCACTTAACACGAATTTTGGGACCTTAGCCGGTGGTCTGGGCTGTTTCCCTTTCGACTATGAAGCTCATCCCACATAGTCTGACTCCGGAGGATACTGTCTTCGGTATTCGGAGTTTGATAGGTCGCGGTAACTTGGTAAAGTCCCTTGACCATTCAGTGCTCTACCCCCGAGACATTGCCTTCCAGGCTAGCCCTAAAGCTATTTCGAGGAGAACCAGCTATCTCCGCGTTCGTTTGGCTTTTCACCCCTATCCACAGGTCATCCGATAACTTTTAAACGTTACCCGGTTCGAGCCTCCATTGAATTTTACTTCAACTTCACTCTGCCCATGGATAGATCACGCGGTTTCGGGTCTATGACCTACAACTCTTCGCCCTGTTCAGACTCGCTTTCGCTGCGGCTTCGATGCATAACATCTTAACCTTGCTGAAAATCATAACTCGCTGGCCCGTTCTACAAAAAGTACACGATCGTGGTACGAAACCACTTTCGCTGCTTGTAAACATCCGGTTTCAGATTCTATTTCACTCCCCTCCCGGGGTTCTTTTCACCTTTCCCTCACGGTACTTATGCACTATCGGTCACCAAGGAGTATTTAGCCTTAGGGGGTGGTCCCCCTATATTCCCACCGGGTTTCACGTGCCCTGTGGTACTCGTTTAGAGTAGCATACCTTCACTTCGCATACGGGACTGTTACCCACTATGGTCGATTGTTCCAAATCGTTCTGCTCGCTACATATGCCGTATCTCAAGTTGGGCTCTACCCCGTTCGCTCGCCGCTACTTGGAGTATCGAGGTTTCTTTCTTTTCCTCGGGGTACTTAGATGTTTCAGTTCCCCCGGTATTCCTTTCATACGCTATGAATTCACGCATGAATGCTGAGAGTTTGTCTCAGCGGGTTTCCCCATTCGGAAATCTGTGGATCGATGTGTATTTGCCACTCCCCACAGCTTTTCGCAGCTTATCGCGTCCTTCATCGGCTCTTGGTGCCAAGGCATCCACCGGATGCTCTTTCTAACTTGACCTTACGATCTATTCGTTGAAATTGTAATCTTAAATTTAAATTTGAAGATTTGATTTTACGATGTTCTCGTTTTTGATTGTATATGCAATTTTCTTGGTTCAA
>NZ_JBBKBU010000049.1:0-3901 GCF_037892835.1 Peptoniphilus sp. HCN-40583 | reverse complement strand
TTTTTTATCCTATCGATCGACTGCCTTTCTTTTTGCTAAATCTTATGCAACAAAGGAAGACATAGAGGAGTTAATAAACGTCTTTCAATCCGAGAATCCCAATGCGAGAGAAGAAGAGGTGGAGAAATGAAACTGTTAATCAATGTTATCTCTTTTTTCTTTGAAACAAAGTATAAATTTCTAATTATCTTTTTATATTTTCTTAAATGCTCGTAAAGCCTTATTCTATGTGCTTTCGAGTATTTTTACTGTAGGAAGATACTTCACGTTTCTTTGCATATTTCCTCATGTCTTAGCTGTCAGAAGTGGTAAATTAGTAGTAAATTCATCTGTACTACTAAGCAACAAGACGTTCCTGCTGTTTCTTTTTTTCCAAGCGGTTCATCTCTGCCATAGCAGAATCGAATGTAGCATGTGCGTAATAGTTCAGCGTCATGTTTATATTCGCATGCCCCATAATGTACTGCAATGCTTTTGGGTTCATTCCTGCATTTGCATAGTTAGTGCAGAACGTATGACGCAAAATGTGTGGAGTGATATGGGGTAGCTTATCCTCATGATATTTATTGTATTTCTTGACAAGGTTTTTCAACATACCATTGTAATCACTTGCCACTTTAGGATAGTCTTTCCCATTGAGAAAAAGGAAATTACTATAACCATCAATCACAACACATTTACGGTTCTTCCGATTCGCCAGCACTCGCTGAAACGCTTGATAGGCTTCTTCAACCATAGGAACTTGTCGTTCGCCACTTTTAGTCTTGGGAGTTTCAATGTAGTATCCATTTTCAGTATCTCGTAGTAACTGATGGTCTACCTTGACAAGACGATTTTCAAAATCCAAATCTGGAAGTGTCAGACCGCCAAACTCTGAAATACGAAGACCCGTTTTTAAGAGTATCAGGATTTCATCATAATTCTTGCTGTAGGTCTTATCAGCTTTCGCAAAGGATAACAGCTTTTCTTCCTGCTCCGTTGTCAATGCGACTTTAGGAACAGTATCATCATCAATGACGGTATTTAGCTGGAAGTCAAAGGGATTCTTCCGAACACAATCGTCTTCAATCGCAATATAGAATGAAGCCCTTAAAGAACGCTTATAGTTATTGATGGTTTGATAAGCATATCCATCTTCACTCATTCTAATCGCCCATTCTTTAGCGTCAGACGGTTTAATGCTGTCTATGCTCCTTGCACCTAACTTGTCCTTTGTCAAAATATCCATCAGATATTTCCGTCCAGTTTGCGTGCCTTTCTTCACATTGGGTCTTTGAGCATTCTGCTTTGCGTAAAGCTGACAAAGTGTCATTTTCTTTCCTACAACATCAATGCCATCATGAATGTCTTTCAGTAGCTCCGCAACTTTTTCCCGAAGAGGAACACAATCACGCTTTCCTGCTGGTACTCTGTCTGTAGCCACCAGTTTCCATGAGTAGATAAATTGCGGTTCTCCAAATGAATCTACATATTTATATAAGTATCTTCCGTCTTTTCGTTGGCTCTCCCCAGTCTTTAAAATGCGACCTTTATTGTCACGTCTTTTCTCTGACATGGCTTTCGCTCCTTTCCAAAATGGAAAGAGCCTTGATACGACTTAATGCTATTTTATCATATCCAAGACCCTTTGGCGACGCTAGATTGCGTCCAATTTATCAATAATTTTTTCAAACTGTTTTCGCTTTATCTGAATACGATTGCCATTCATAATCAGCCAATCAGCATTTTTATTTTCATCTGCCAAACGACGGAGCTTATTTTCGCCAATACGGAAATACTTAGACGCTTCTTCAATGGTCAGGGTATAACGCTCCCAGATAGGAATATCTGTCTGCTTCATAAAATCCTCCTTTCCCAATCACACGTTAGATTTCATAAAAGTAGTTTTACAAGCAATCGAACAGCTTTAGCAAAGCTCACGGGAGTTCCACCCTTGCACGGTTCTCGTCCAACTGTACTCATTGCCTGCGACGCTTTTAACGCTCGGACTATGACGATACAGGAGTATCATTATTACGATAAGAATGTCTTCGCTGGCAATCCTGCTAAAGATTACTTCTCGGATCACTGACATGAATCGCTCGCTATCTTTACAGGGCAGGTCATGGCGGTCAGCTCCGTTGGCTCTTTTCTTATCGAAATGTATTCGACTGCTGTTATTCAGTTTTCAAAGAACAGATGGCTTGTCAGCCTATCAAAACATACTGAAAGACAATATGCTTTGATGGAATAACAAACCTCCCCAATCGGGAAGTATGGAAAGCTCGTCCGCACTTCCACGAAAAGAGAGATAAATCGGTGCTACTCAATCTCAAATGACAGGATTTTTGTAATCAACCTGGTTTCCATTCGTCCACGTAAGACCTCATCAACGACCATACTTTGATTGCCATATTCATCTTTCATCAACCGTAGAGAGCGTTTAGCAATGTACCCTCTGTAATAATGTAGAATCTGGTTAATCGCTTCTGTATCGCCATCACAAGCCTTTACAATCAATGGGAATGGAATTCTGGAATATTCTTTTCTCATTCTTCGTTTTCCTCCTCCATAAACTTCTTGATTAAGGCTAGTCCACTGGTTCTATGCCGATAGACAGTAGAACGGTTCAATTTCAACAGGTCTGCAATTTCTGAATCGCTCATGTCCATAAAGTAAAACAGCAGTAGAATTTCACGTTTCTTGTCTGGCAACTCACGTAATGCTTCACTCAACAAATCATTTTCAACGCCTACTGATAACCCATTGAGTGTAAAAATCTGAAAGTCAGTTGAATAGTTATCTGTTGTCGCAAACTGGCTAACAAGATAATCGCCAACATCCGAAAAGGACACCTCACGCTTTGCAATCCTTGAAAGATAAAGCATATAATTCTTTCGCTCGTCTTCCATAGCACGTTTACAGATATAGTCAAACTGATTTTCTATTGTGGTCTGAAAAGAAGATGGTTTCATGTTTCTCACCCCCTTTCTGTCTAGGAAAGGAAGTGAGCCTTGCTCGTTTATCTCCTTTCACTCTTAGTCCCAATGTGAAAGGGGGATTTGTTGCATTACTGATAAATAAACTTTGTAAAAAAGTTCTGAATAGCCAAAAAAGCATATAAACAGATTTATTTCTCTGTTTACATGCTTCTGTTATTCTATCTATATGATTTATAAAACCACATTGGTGGACGTACTTATCTATTGCAGATAGACGACTTTTTTTGACAAGAACCCAATGTAAGGAAATTTATTGTATATGATGTACTTCATGGCGACGTTGACCTCCAACAAACCGCCATTTGGAAGTAATATACAATATTTTAACAGCGTAAATAGCACTACCATATAACGGTTTTTTTTATTGGCGTTTAGTAGTGCTTTTTATTAAATATAAACCTATAAACCATATAACACGTTTTTCTATACCTGTTTTTAATTCAGTAGGAACAATAAAATGTATAGAGGTGGTCTACTATGCGTAAAAAAGAAGATAAATATGATTTTAGAGCCTTTGGTTTAGCCATTAAAGAAGCTCGATTGAAACGAGGTTTAACTCGTGAACAAGTGGGAGCATTGATTGAAATTGACCCACGGTACTTAACTAATATTGAAAATAAAGGGCAACACCCCAGCATACAAGTTCTTTATGACCTTGTATCGTTACTTCATGTTTCCGTTGATGAATTTTTCTTACCTGCTAATAACTTGGTAAAAAGCACCCGACGATTACAGATAGAGAAATACATGGATAGCTTTACAGACAAAGAACTATCCTTAATGGAATCTTTAGCCAGCGGTATCAACGAAGCAAGAAACATCGAAGACTAATTAAAAGAATCCATACATAACGGAAAGAGCCGATAAAATGAGATTGTATTAATCTCATTTTATCGGCTCTCAGAGTGATGACAAAGGGG
>NZ_JBBKBU010000048.1:0-4977 GCF_037892835.1 Peptoniphilus sp. HCN-40583 | reverse complement strand
AATTGTCCTCCTATGTTTCGCACAATATATAAGCCTATGTTACCGCAAATCTTGTCAAATTGCAAGATTTTACAGGGCGACGACGATGCCGCCGAAGTCGGCGTAGACGCTTGAGAGTCCTTTGGTCTGTACGATGCGTATGGTGGCTGAGTGGATTTCGTCTTGAATGTAGTTTTTAAAGAGTTTTGCTTTTTCTTCGGCGTGGGAATGGCTGATGGTGATGAATTGGACGCTTCTTTCGGCGTTGATTTTAATGACTTCTTTGGCGAGTTTGGCCAGGCTTTTTTTGAAGCCGCGATTGATTTGGAAGAGGCTGATGGCGCCGTCTTCTGCGCACATGATGGGTTTCATGTTCAGGACGTTGACGGCTTTTCCCGCCATTTTGGGGATGCGGCCGTTTTTGATGAGGTTGTCCATGGTTTCCAAGATGAAGAAGGTGGCTTGTTCTTCGGCGAAGGCTCTCACTTCTTTTTCGATGGCGTCGAAGTCTTTTCCTTCTTCCGCCCGCTTGTGGATGAGGCTCACGAGGTTGGCGGTGCCTGCGGAGGCGGATTTGGAATCGATGAGGGCGATTTTTTTCTCGGGGTGTTGTTTTTGTATTTCTTCTACGGCGGTTTTGGCGGCGTTGTAGCTGCCGGAGAGTTTGGCGGTAATGGTGACAACGAAGATTTCATCGGCACCGGATGCCAGGATGGCTTCTTTGTAGAGGAAGGGGGATGGGCAGCCGGTGCGCACGGGATCGACGCTGGCTTTCATGTCGGTGTAGAGGGCGTCGAGATCCAGCTTGTCGTCGTCGATGTAGGTGGTATCTCCCGCGTCGATGGTGAAGGGGACGTAGGCGAGGTTCATGGCCCGGGCTTCTTCTTTGGTGAAGTCGGCGGATGTGTCTGCGATGATTTTTATTTTGTTCATTGGAGCACCTTTTCTATATAGCGGGCGAGGTTTTCGGCTTCGGCTTGAAGTTGATCTTGGTCTTTGCCTTCGATCATGACGCGAACGAGGGGTTCGGTGCCGGAGGGGCGAATGACGACGCGGCCTTCGTCTTTAAATTTGTTTTCCAGGGCGCGGATTTTTTCTTGAATCCCTGCGTGGTTCTCGTAGTCGTGTTTTTTTGTGTTGGCGACTTTGGCGTTGACGAGGGCTTGGGGGTAGGAGGTCATGAGGGCGTTGAGTTCGCTCATGGGCTTTTTGGTTTCCGCCATGACTTCCAGTAGGTGGAGCCCGGTGGCCAGGCCGTCGCCGGTGGTGTTGTAGTGGCTGAAGATGATGTGGCCGGATTGTTCGCCGCCGAGGACGTAGCCTTTTTCGAGCATTTCTTCGAGAACGTAGCGGTCGCCGACTTTTGTTTTCACGAGGGCGATGGCTTCTGTTTTCAGGAAGCGGTCCAGGCCGATGTTGGTCATGACGGTGCCGACGACGGTGTTTCCGTCGAGCTCGCCTTTGGCTTTTAGGCTTTTGGCGCAGATGGCGAGGATGTGGTCGCCGTCGAGGATCTCGCCTTTTTCGTCCACGGCGATGATGCGGTCGGCGTCGCCGTCGAAGGAGAAGCCGACGTGGGCGCCTGTGTCTTTCACGAGGGCTTGTATTTTTTCGGGGGCGGTGGATCCGCATTGGGCGTTGATGTTGGCGCCGTTGGGGGCGGTGTTTATGGCGACGACTTCGGCGCCGAGTCGCGTAAGGACTTTTTCCGCCAGGTTGCTCAAAGCGCCGTTGCCTGCATCGACGGCGATTTTTATGCCGCTAAGGTCTCGGTCGACGAGGCTCACGAGGTAGTCTTCGTAGTCGACGATGCCGGGGAGGTCTTTTTTCTTTTGGCCGATGGCTTTTCCGACGACGGGTGCCGGGGCGTAATGGGGATCGGTGAGTTTGGCTTCGATTTCTTCTTCCACGGCGTCGGGGAGTTTCAGGCCTTTGCCGGAGAAGATTTTGATGCCGTTGTATTCGAAGGGGTTGTGGGAGGCGGAGATGACGATGCCCATGGCGGCGCCG
The DNA here is from genome assembly GCF_037892835.1 of Peptoniphilus sp. HCN-40583. NCBI lineage: Bacteria > Bacillati > Bacillota > Tissierellia > Tissierellales > Peptoniphilaceae > Peptoniphilus > Peptoniphilus sp. HCN-40583. Next base: position 2,988 of record NZ_JBBKBU010000048.1, on the reverse strand, counting down.
TATTTTCTGGTGAGGTAGGCGACGCCGGGGGTGGGAATGACGGATAGGTTCACGCAATCGACGCCGCCTGCCATAAGGCCTGTGGCGATGGCCATGGAGAGCATGGTGCCGGATTGTCTCGTGTCTCTGCCTGTGAGGACAAAGGGGTTTTTGACGCCTGCGGCGTGGATGCGTTCGGCCAGGATGCGGCCCAGTTTCATGGCCATTTCCGGTGTTAGTTCTTCGTTTGCGACGCCGCGGATGCCGTCGGTTCCAAATAGTTTCATGGGTGTCTCCTCCGGTTGTTTTCTTCGTTGTTTTGTGCTTGGTTTATGTCTTCGATCCGCCTTTTAGCGTAGGCCAGAAGGCGGTTTTTGTCGTTTGCTTCGGGATCGTCCAGGGCCATGTCTTCCATTTCTTTTAAGAGGCGGCCCATGGCGGGGCCGGGGGCCATGCCCATGGCGATGAGGTCTCTGCCGCTTACGGCCAAGGTATTTCGGCTGACGATGCCTTCTTCCATAAGTTTTTTGATGCGGGCTTTTCGCTCGAGGATGAAGGAAATGTCTCTTGCGCCATAGGTGCATGCCATGTCCGCCGCCATGAGGTCGTAGAGATCCAGGATGTAGTCTTCCCCTACGCGCTTGATTTGTCGGCGCAGGGCTTTGTCCGTCATGGTGTCGTGGACTTTCATGTGTTCTTTTATAAGGACTTCCACTTCCCGCACGAGGGCTTTTTGGCTCTTTAAGCGGGCGAGAATGCGCCCCGCCGTTTCCGCACCCATGGTGTCGTGGCCGAAGAAGTGGCCTTTGCCTTTTTCGTCGACGGACAGGGTGTCGGGCTTGTTCACGTCGTGAAAGAGGGCGGCGTAGCGCAGGGGCAGTGTTTTCGGTGTGTGATCCACCACGCAAAGGATGTGATCGAACAGGGTTTTGTCGTGGTAGGGATTTCGTTGGTCGTAGCCCACGGTGGGGGCGAGCTCGGGAATGATTTTTTCCAACACGCCGGCTTCTTCCATGGCGTAAAGGACCCGAGAGGGGGCGTCTTGGAGAAGAATTTTGTTCATCTCATCGGCCACCCGCTCGACGGAGAGGCTTTCGATGCGGTAGGCTTCTTCTTTCGCCGCCGCAAGAAGGGCGGGATCCAAGGCCATGTTCAGCTGGCCCATGAAGCGAAAGGCGCGAAGGATTCTGAGGGCATCTTCCGAAAAGCGCCGGGCAGGGTCGCCGACGGCGCGGAGTATTTTGTTTTTCAGATCCTCCCGACCGCCGAAGGGATCCACGAGGCCCGTCTCCGGGCTGTAGGCCATGGCATTCACGGTGAAATCTCGCCTCGCCAGATCTTCTTTCAGATCCGCCGTAAAGGTAACGGCGTCTGGCTTGCGATTGTCGGTGTAGGTGCCGTCGATGCGAAAGGTGGTGATCTCCACGGGGCCGATGTCGGTTAAAACGGCAATGGTGCCGAATTTTTCGCCTTCCCGGAAGGTCTTTTTCCCCTCCATGATGGCGAGGATCTCATCCGGCTTGGCCGGGGTGGTGAGGTCGTAGTCGTGAGGCGTGATGCCCATGAGGCTGTCCCGCACGGCGCCGCCGACGACGTAAACGGGCACGGATTTTTCGCGAAAGCGGCAAATAATGGCTTCGATGGCTTGAGGTAATTTCATAGAGTCATTATAACACTTCCCGCTGTTTTTTGTCTTTCCCGTGGGCCTTTTTGCCGCCTTCGTGGTATAATCGAGAAAAAGATTGATTGTGTTGGGAGGTATGCATGAAACGGAATTACACAGCCCTGGCTTTGGCACTGTGTTTGTGTCTCGCCGGTTGCGGCAAAAAGGCGGAAGCACCGAATAAAAACGAAAAGCCTGCAAAGGTGGCTGCCTCGGAAAAAGACGAGGCTTACACGCCTGAAAAAGACAAGGCCGCAGAGGAAAAGGCCTTGTTTGAAAGCGAAGACGAAGACAAGCGAAACGCCGCCCTGGAGGCCGCCAGCGACTACATCGCTTTGGTGGAGCTTACCACCAATGCCAAGGGGCAAATGGAGCTGGAGTTTATTAAAAACTACCGCGGCGCTTTGAGCACGGTGGAAATTCCCGTTCCCAAGGGAATGACGCCCAATCAGGAATACATCATCTTCTATCGCGACGGCGCCGACGGCGTGGTAGGCCCCGTCCATCCCACCTACGGCTACTATGCCGTCGACGGCAGCGACGACAGCCTCCTGCGCCACATGGAAATGACCTACGGCGATTTGGATGAGGAAGAGGACAGCGATTCGGTGAAGTCGAAGAAAGACGCCGATGTCTATGAGGATAAGACAAAGGATTCTTCTCATGAATCTTCTGAAGATTCGTCGCGACGGGCAAGTAAGAAGGGGACTTCTTCCACTTCCGAGAAGAAAACGAGTGATTCTTCTTCTAAAAAAAGCTCAAGTTCTTCCGATTCGAGCTCATCAAAATCGAAGAAGAGTTCTTCTTCCACTTCCACGAAAAAAGAATCCTCTTCTTCCCAAAAGAATGATTAGTATGAAAAAACAGTCTCTGAATGAGGCTGTTTTTTCATACAGTGAAAAAGAGAGCGTGTTGTTTTTTACTTCCTTTTTTCTTATCTCCTCTCAACTTTTTTCTTTGCCTTCAGATTGCGGACCGAATGGTGTTACGTGTTGTTTTCTTATTCGTTTAAAGTACCATTCCCGCACGGTTTTGAAACCCGGGGAAGGGGCTAGGGCGTTGCGATTCGCCCTCTGCCCCTTCCCCGGGGCCCCATCCCCATCCACCCACAAACGCTTTTTATATGTGCGAAGCCCTGGCGGGCTTCGATTCCTGTTGGGATGTGTCGTGGAAGAGAAATTGTGAGTTGGGCGAAGTTTCTTTTTCGCTAATAAGAACTTTTCGCCCAATTCATATTCTCTCGTTGGCGACACGGCCCAATTCGTAGAAAATGCCGCAGGCATTTTCTTACAGCTTAAACGTGGCCAAAAAAGGGGTGGGGGCCCCGGGGGCGGGGAAAATGCGGC
>NZ_JBBKBU010000047.1:0-6241 GCF_037892835.1 Peptoniphilus sp. HCN-40583 | reverse complement strand
TCGGCAACTCCTTCCATCAATCAACCGACGGAAGGCGACAATGCCATTACCGGCAAGGGTGCACCCGACGCTAAAGTTGTCGTAACGGACAATAACGGCAAGGAAATTGGCAAGACCACCGTCGGTCCTGACGGCAAGTGGTCCGTCCCCGTTCCCGCCGATCGTCCGCTGAAGAAGGGCGACGTGATTACCGCAACGCAAACGGAAAATGGTAAGAAGCCCGCATCCGCTGAAGCGACCGTAAAAGGTAAAGACAGCGGCGGCATCATCGGCGGCACGCTGTTGATTCCGACGATCCCGACCACGCCTTCTGTTGAAAAACCGAAACACGAAACCGCTATTCACAAGGCATATATCTTCGGCTACGAAGACAGCACCTTCCGTCCCGAAGGCAATATGACTCGTGCCGAAGCGGCAGCCATGCTCGCCCGTCTGCAAGGTTTGGATCTTTCCAACAGCGCAAGACCGAATTTCGTAGACGTACGCAGCGGCTGGTACAACGCAGTCATCAACGCGGTTGTCAACGCAGGTTATATGAAGGGCTATCCCGACGGTACGTTTAGACCCGACGGTAAGATCACTCGTGCGGAATTCACACAAATGATCAAGGCCATCGACAAGGCCAACACGGGCATGGCACCTTTCGCCGACGTGAAAGGCCACTGGGCTGAAGCGGCGATTAATCAAGCTTATGCCAATGCGCGCATCAAAGGTTATCCGGACGGCACCTTCCGCCCGAACAACCACATCACCCGCGCAGAAGCAGTTACGGTATTCAACAAATTGTACGACCGTAGCGTCGGCCTCACGGGTCTGCGTGATGTATTGACGGGCATCGTACCCTTCAATGATGTCAATGTAAGCCACTGGGCATACTACGATATTATCGAAGCATCCAACACCCACACGTTCTATCGCACCGTAAAAGGTCAGGTAGATGAAACGTGGGTTACGTTGAATCAAACTTGGAAAGATGCCTTAGCTAATCGCTAAGAATCAAAAAGAAGGAATCGAGTTTTACTCGGTTCCTTTTTTGTGTCGTGGATACATGCCCGTCCATCGAAGAGAAAGGGCGTACTCTCTTCCGAGGCCGACCGGAAATGGCCTTGGTTAAGACGATGGGATCATAGAAATTCTCTATGGCGCATAAATAATATATGATCTGTAAATCCTTGTGCTTATTTCTTCAGCAATTATGCTTTTGAGTTGTTAAGTATTTGTTGTTCGGGTATATTGTAGGTAGTAGTTGCTATAGGAATCAGACCATTTAGGAGTATCCCGGATAATTTCAAATGGTCCAAGAGTAAGGTTAGAAAAGCACTGTTTTTTTGCATAGTGTGGAAAGGAGAAATATATGCCACGAAAAACAAAGTTCAGAAACAGCATGGCTGTCGGTTTAGCCCTGGCCATGACACTGGGTTCTGTGCCTTACAATGTATTTGCTGATCAGGCGACGGCAAAAATCGCCGTTGAAAGCAAGCTTACACAGGCGGTAAGGGCAAAAGCCCCCGTAGGACGCGGAACACCCGTAGGAACACCTGGAGAAGCCGATACGTTATCCAGTGCAACCTATTACAGAAAAGCCAACTGGGAAAACAAAATCAAAGACAAGTCTCGTTGGAAGGTGGAGGACTCCCAAACTTTAGTTAGAGTAACTACATCTGATCCAATTCAAATGAACGACATAGACTATGATGGTATGTTCATTGACGCAAACGGCAGATACGTAATTAGGCTTGTTTACAAAGAAAAGACACAAGCTGCTTCGGCTGTTTGGCACAAGGCTTTAATTAATTTCGGGGATCTTGAAAAGTTCGTCGACTTTGATTTATCTCATGTTGTAGGCAGAGACGGTACGACTCAATACAAACTTGAAAATGTAAACGGAATTGTCGGTAGGTCTTTTGATTTGCCATCCGCTGTTGGAGGTAGAGCTAACCAAAGAAAGAATCTACCTATTAATTTAGTTTTAAAAGATGGCATTGACTTAAATAGTCTGGGCAATAAAAACTTTATTGTCCAAATGAGAATAACAACTGATGATTATTCGAAAGTATACGCTTATGCACCGGGTAAATCCTCTATGGACTACTCAACTTATACTAAGACTACAGGTGTTTCTCTAGCTGATAAGGTAAACTCTTTATTTTTAAAGGGCGGTTTGCAAGCCGACAGTAACAATGCAACAAACCAAGAGTTTTTTATGTCGGAATTTATTGCAAATCCGAAAGACTATAGCGACGCATCAAACTTAGGTATAATTAGAACTCAATACATGGGTCAAAGAGAAGGTCTTGCTGCTACGCCGACTGTTGGTGGAGAACCAATTGCTTATACACAAGTTTTTGATGCTAATCTTGTTAATTATTTGAAAGCTGATTCTAAGGGAAATGTTGGGTATGTCAACATAATGACTGTGGCTAGAGAATTATCTCCATATACTAAAAATGTTGGAATACCTAAAGAAAAGATAAACTACTCTTCTGATGGAAAATTAGCTTATATAGTTATCGGTACAAGTGATTTCCGTAAAGATGGCGTAAAAGTAGTAGAAGTCCCAAAACATGACCAAAATACTATGATTCAGGGATTTTACATCACAGCGATTGATTATGTAGTAGACAAGGGTAAGTTTGAAGATACTTTTAGCAGCGACAAAGTAAGAAAACTTAACTACTCTACTATGTCAGGTTGGACTAACCCTAACAACAAAGGCTGGACAGTTTTTGAAAAACAATATGCCAATGATTATGTAGTTCCGGAGGGCGAATCATATCTAATTGATACAACTTCTAAGCCAGCCGGAGATCAAATCATGATCCACATCGGTGGTGACCAAGCAATATCAAGAAAGCAACAAGGTTATTACAATGGCTTCGTTACCGGCAAGGGAGCTGTTGATACCATTACAAAATTTGCAGAAGGTGTTTATAAATTTACACTTAGAGAAGGTGCTACAATAAAGGCTGGACAAAGTCTAAAGATTTACATGCCTTATGATTCAACCTTTGCTGGTCCTGTAAACTTCCTTGAAACGCACAACGGCAGTAAGCTAAATGAAGGTGCAGCAACATTAACATTACAAAACGATAGAAATATCAATATGCACCTTTATACAGATCTTCCAAGAGGAGCATCCTTTAAATTAAAATATACTTTAAAAGGTGGAACTGAACAAAAAGAACTAGTTTTCACTACACCGAAAGTAGGAACTTTCTGGCAATATTCTGACAGCGATAAGGTTTTAACAGGATTACCAAATACATCAATCTTAAGCTCAGGCGGTAATTTCTGGATTAACACAAAAAAATTAGAGCCGGGCAAAGACATTATTGTAGAAGCCTATGATAATAACGGCAATAAGATTGATTCTAAAACGTCTTGGTTTAAGTATGTAAATATAGATAAGATAGAAAATACAAATAAAATAGCATGGACTGACCACTCTGATAAGTCAGCAATCCTTTCTATAAACAAGTCACTTTATGTTCCATATCAATTGTTATTTACAAATGACTATGCAGATGGAACAGATGACTTCTATAAAGATCCAAAGGTATTGCCTGCTGACAATGCTAAGTTTAATACTGACACAACAAGTTTTGTTGGTTATACAAAGTATGACGGCGGTAAAGTAAGAACTCTTTATGAAGAAGGAAGAGTTGGCAAACTTTACGCAAAAGGTGAAGCTGCTGCTAATGAATACGATAAGGATGGAAACTTAGTCGGTAGCGATGTAAGAAAAGATGTAACTATTAAAAAAGCAGACATCTTCGATGCTCAATTTAATGAAGAAGAAAAAACTTATAAGGCTTATGAATATAAGGTCGATTTAACGAAGATGCTTCCGTATCATTCAGATGATAAAACTGAAACTAAGCTTGAACTTAAAAAGGACATGAAGTTTGTTTCAACTGCATCAGACGGATCATCACTACCATCTGACCTTTACGAAACCAGAGTTAGAGCAAGGGTATTGTTTGATGCAAATACTGGTAAATTAACAGAAGACGGCAAACAAGTTGATAAAGTTGTTAAAATTGCACCGGACAACACTAAGTTCTACGGAGAAGATGGCTACACAGCTAACGGCTTCGAAGGAGCAAATGTTGAAGCAAATACCGGTGATAAATTCCCTGAAGCACCAAAACTAGAAGGAAAGAACTTCTTAGGTTGGGTTACTGAAAAAGGTAAGACAACTTTAGGCAACAAGACAGTTGTTACAGCAGATGCTTTTGCCAAATTAAGCAAAGATCAAATCTTTACTAATGAAACACCTGTAACAAAACATTTGGTTGTCTATGCTATCTACTCAGAAGATGTAGCAGTTACTTTTGATGCGAACGAAGGTAGGTTTGCCGATGGCAAGGACACAACGACAGTTAAAGCTGAAAGTAGCAATGTTACAAAACCGGCCGATCCAACCAGAGAAGGATATACATTCAAGGGTTGGGCAGCAACAAAAGACGCTAAAGAAGCTGATGCTAACATCTTAAATAATGTAACAGCAGCAAAAACTGTTTATGCAGTTTGGGAAAAGAAGGCAGACGCAGAACTTACTTTAAAGAATCCTGCAAAAACACCCGTAGCTGATCCAAATGGTTTAACATCAGCTGAAAAGGATGCAGTTATTCAAGCAATAATCGATGCAAACCCAGATGCAGGATTAACAGCAGCAAATATTAAGGTTGAAAACGACGGTACTGCCACCGTAAGCAAAGATGGCAAGACCAAAGAGTTTAAGCCGGAAGTAACTGTAGAACAAAAAGAAGTTCAAAATAACTTCAACCCACCAAAAGAACCGGTTCTTGTTGATAATACAAGCAAATTAACACCTGATGAAAAGCAAGCTGTTAAGGATGCTGTTAAAAAAGCCAACCCTGACAGAAACTTTACAGATGATGACATTACAGTTGCAGATGACGGAACTGTAAACATCAACCAAGACGGTAAGGTTGGAAAAATTCCGGCTGACAAAACTGTTAAGGCTAAGGATTCAGTTCTAAAATTAACTGATCCTGCTGTAACTGAAGTTAAGGACATTAATAACCTTACTGAAGAAGAAAAGGATGCAGTAAAGAAAGCTGTTATTGCAAAGAATAGTGGCTTGACTGAAAAAGACATCACAGTAGATTCTAAAGGTAACGTTAGTGTTAAGACCAGTGATGGAAAGACAGGAGAAATTCCTGCTGATAAGACAGTTAAAGAAAAAGACTTGTCGAAATTAAAGAATCCGGCAGTTACGCCTGTAGCAGATGATACAAAGCTTACAGAAAATGAAAAGCAAGCAGTTAGAGACGCTATCAAGGCTGCAAACAAGGATTACGATCTACAAGATAATGAAATCACAGTAGACGATAATGGTAAGGCAACAGTAAAAAGAGGCGGATCTGCAAAAGAATTTACGCCAGCAGATACTGTTAAGAAAGATTCAAAACTACTTGATGTTAAGGCACCTAAGAAGACAGAAGTTGCAAATATCAATAAGCTTACAGAACCTGAACAAGAAGCAGTTGAAAAGGCTATTATTGAAGCCAACCCGGACCTTAATTTAACGAAAGAAGAAGTAGTAATTAACGATGACGGATCTGCACTTATTACAAGAGGTGACAAGAAGTATGCCCTTGCACAAAAAGATAATGTCGTTGAAAAATTAAAATATCCGGAAATAACTGAGGTTGCCGATCCGGCTAAACTTACTAAAAACGAAAAAGCTGATGTTGAAAATGCAGTTAGAAAAGCCAACCCCAATCTACCGGCAGATACAAAAATTGTAGTAGCTGCAAATGGAGAAGTAACAGTAACTTATCCGGAATCAGACGGTAGACCGGTAGCAACCATACCGGCTGAAAATACAGTTGTAAAAAATAATACTAAAGACACAACAGCTCCGGCCGCACCGACAGTCGAAGCAAACGACGACGGAACAGTAACCATTACGCCGCCTAAGGATGTAGACGTTAAATCCATGGATATAACCTATACACCGGAAGGCTCCGACACACCGGTTACCGTTAAAGCAACAAAAGATGACTATGGTAATTGGTCATTGCCGGACGGAAGCGACCTAAAGATAGAACCATCTTCCGGAATAGTAACAATTCCAGCAGACAAGGTAAAAGATGAAACTGAAGTAAGTGCTAAAGCTAAAGACGGTTCAAACAATGAATCAGAAGCTGGAAAAGCCAAGGCAAACACACCAAGTGAAAAGACACAAGCAGATGAAACTACCCCAGTAGTG
>NZ_JBBKBU010000046.1:0-6290 GCF_037892835.1 Peptoniphilus sp. HCN-40583 | reverse complement strand
AATAAAAGATGGCGCTCGCTTCGGCGGGCGTTTTTCTTTTGCAAACAAAGCATGGAATCTTAGGAAAAGCTTCGATTTGCCGACTCTTTTTCTTCGGCACCCTTTGCTATAATGAGAAAAAAGGGGGAGATGAAATGAAAAAAGGATTATTCGCCGCGCTGTTCTTGCTTTTTTTGGTAGGCTGTACGGCGCCGGCGTCGCGAACGGTGGATCAGGTGATTTTTTGCGGACAGCTACTGGACCCGTCGGACTACATCGTAAAAGACGGCAAGGCATTCATCGACGAAGACGTGGTCATGGAAAAGGCATGCTACCTGCCCGTGAAAGACGAGGACAATGTGTCTTTTAAAACGACGCAGGAGAAGATCATTCAAATTCCCATTCAAAAAGACACCGTCATCCGCCAAGGCGATAAGCGCTACGTGAACATGGAAACGGTCTTCGAATCGCAGAAAAAAATCGTCTACTATGACGAAGAGAAGCACCTTCTCGTCCTGGGCACCTTCGACAGAAAGGACCTGGCCTACAGTGACATCACGCAAAAAGAAACCCTCACTGGTCCCGCCATCACCTGGGATTGGCCGGAAGACGGCATCGAAGGGGTGGAAGTGGTGAAGGGAAAGGGCAGCATCGCCTTTAAGTTTAAAGCAACCGGCGAAATCTTAGGCACCATCGAAGAAAACCCCAAAGACTTTCCGCAAAAAGACCAGCTCCTCTTGGGCGCGAAAGACGGAAATTATTTGGTGGCCACGGTGAAGGAAAAAGAACCGCGAAAACAAGGCGAGGTGCCGAGCCGCCGCTCCTACGCCATCGACGGCATCATGTCCGTCTTGACCTCGGTGAAAATGTAAAAAAATTTATGACAAAGAGCGAAAGCATCTCTACGGAGGTGCTTTTTTTTGTGCCGCTGAAAAGTAAAAATTGAAATTAAAATAACCCCCTGTTTACGGTGGGCAAAACCTTGAAATCATGGGAATAAAAGGATGATGAGAGGAGATATCACTCCCTCTCCGTTAACCAAGGGTAACGCAAAAAATTATACCGAATCCATTGAAAAAGTCTACCGGCTTAATTAACATAATGATAGTAACGATCAGTTGGCTCTTATTTAACCATAGACAGAAGGAGGAATATAAATGAAACGACATATCGCACTCTTGTTGGCTTTTTGTATGTTGCTGACAAGTTTTCCTGTAAGGAGTGTCCACGCCAATGGGGCGAAGGAAGTGCCTCAGGGCATCGTCTTCGATACATCGGCAGGTGCTTTAAAAATAGGATTTGCCGGCGCCGAGCCCAGCCAAGCGCAGCGTGATTGGATGCAAAGCATTGAATCCATTAAGTTAAATGGGCAGTATTATTACAAAGAGGGAAGCACAACCGGGGAAAAGAATTATAGATTTGTTTTCGATGAAGACGAAGAAAAGATTATCATCGACAATCATGTCCTCGTTCTGCCGGAAAATCCCATTGAGATCACGGCGCAAGGTTATACCTTTTATAAAGGCGTGATCAAAAACGAAAAGATAAAGAAAATGGCAGATGGCCTGACGATCACATCGATCGAAACAGGACAATCCAGCACAGACCCTAAAGGAACCTATGTCGGCGTTCGATTGTCATACAAATATGATTCCGACAACGGCGGCGCGTTAAATTACTTATTAAAAAACAATGTGGAGAAGGTCGTCATCGACGGAAAGACGCTGAACCGCATAGGAAGCGACAATTTCCCCAATCTCCTGTGGTATAACGGAATTTTCTGCACATGGGATAAGATGAAAGACGGGAAGGCCATTGTAGAGAACTTCGCCGCGAACACCGCCCATGAATTTAAAATCATCATGAAGGACAGCTCGGAAGTCGTGATGAGGGAAGAAGGTTATGTCGATAAGAACAATGAACCTACCCCCAATGAAAAACTCAGCCAAGTGAACACCGGGGGCATGGCAGAAGGTTTAGAGATCGACGGCGTGGGCACGCCCGAAAAATTAGGCAATGCCCTAACCCTTTCCAGCGATATCCCGAGGGAAAAATGGCACGAAAAATACTTCCAAAACATTCGCTACATTCTCGTCGACGATAACGGAGGCAATGATTTAAGACCGGAGTGGACCAACTTTTTCATCGATGCAAAGAAAGACACGAGAGATCTTACGCTGTTTAACGGGAAGCTTGAATTTGCCATGACGGGCTTAAAGCTTTTAGACAACAAGGCCCACAAAATCGTCATCGGCTTTAAAGACGGCAACACCATTACCTACACCCAAGCGGGCTATGTAGCGCCGAAAGAAATTAAATTCGATGTAAAGAAATACATCGCCGAGCAAGACAAAAATCAAAAACCGGAACCGGGCAATGAAAACACATTGGCTAAGCGCTTCCAAATCGAACGCATCGGCTTCACTAAAAACTATACCGGTAATTACGACTACAGTCAGCCGAAAATTTTCTTTAAAAACCTTCCGCCTAAATCAGATATGGCGGAAAGTACGGCATTGGAAAATGCCATGAAGGACGCCAGTTTCCAAGTCAATGGCGGCGAAAAAATCACCAATGTCCAAGGTAGTATTTCTCGCGGCTTGGAGGAATGTTTTGAAGCATTTAGCTTCTCGCCCTACGGAGGACCGGCACTTGGTAAGGCAATAAAAGAAGCGGGCAATGATCCCCATATTGTGGTTACCTTCTCCGACGGCTCCGTATGGGACAACAAGCCCAACGAAAGCGGACACGAAACGCCGGCCCCTGAAACCGGAAAGAAAGACGAATACCCCATTCAAAACATTATCTTTAAAATCAATGGATCCTCGCCTCAATTAGAATTGGATTTCGGTTCGGCTCAAAAGGCGAAAGAAGTAGGTAACGAAATTAAGACCATTAAGATCAACGGAAAAGCATACGACAAATCGACCTTTGGTTACAGCATGGTCAACGATCGCTTCATTTCCAACGACGCGGAAATCGCCAAAGCCATTTACGGCAAGAGCGAAATCAAAGTGGAAATTACCTACAACGACAACACCACGGCGACCAAGACCGTGACCATTACGCCGGTGGAAGATCCCAATGCACCGAAACCGCAACCGGAAACGCCCAAGCTCGTCACCAAAATGGACGCTGCCACAGGTGTGAAAGCGGAATACATGTCCGATGTCTTTGAAGAGGGAACGGAACTTAAAGTAGAAAAAGTCGAAAAAGCGAAATTCTTTGAAACCTATAAAAACGCGGACAAGGAAATCGACAAAGCAGGGAACTTTACCGCCTACGACGTGTCCTTCGTAAAGAACGGAGTAAAGCAAGGCACCATTAAGAATGTGAAGCTTTTCTTCCCCGTGGGCGAACACAACAAAACAAGCGTCGGTTTATACCAAGCCTATGCTAATTACGACGAAGACGACGAACAAATGTATACGGGAACCTACAAAGTAGAGCCCAAAGTGGAAGGCAACTTTATCACCTACTCCACCAACACCTTTACCACTTACGCCATTACAAGCGACAAGATGATCAAAAAAACCGACGACGCTGCGAAGGTATCCGTTGTATACCCCAAGGGTGCCTTTAAAGAGGGCGTTGAACTGAAGGTTACGGATGTCGCAGGCGATCAATTTGTAAAAGACAATGTGGCAGTAAAAGCTGTTGCCGAAAAAGCCAAGACTGTCACGGCTTTTGACATCAGCTTCCTGCTTAACAATGCGAAACAACAACCGAATCGCAAGGTAGAAGTGACCCTTCCCCTTGGAGCACACGATAAAGACAGCGTGAAGGTTTACCATTACGATAAATCGGCCGCAGCGGCTCCCGAACTTGTAAAAGACGTGAAGATCCAAGGCGATAAGATCGTCTTTGAAGCAGACAAGTTCAGCTATTACTTTGTAACTTCCGGCGTAAAAGAAGAGCCGGGGGATACGAGGAAGCTTAACGAGCGCTTCCAAATCAAGGACGTGAAGGCGGAAAAAAATTATGCAGGCTCCGACGCCCTAAAGATCAGTCTGAAGAATATGAAATCCGACGACCGTGACGGGCAAAAAGCATTTGCAGATGCAATTAAAGAAGCGAAGTTCTTCGTCAACGGCGGCGAAGCCATTGAAAATGTCACTGTATATTGGACGATGGTAACGGATAATTTTGAAGTCGCCACCTATGAAGGCGGCGGAGAAGCACTCTTGAATGCAGTCGTGGCTGCGGGAGAAAACCCCCACATTAAAGTGGTCTTCTCCGACGGAAGCGAATGGGAAAACAGAAAAGCCGGCGATACACCTGCCAAGACCGACAATTTCGATTTAACGGACAAGCTTCCCAACGGCGAATACACCATTCATTTCACGCCTACTGAAGAAGGGAAAACCAAAGAGCTTCCCATGGTAAGCGGCATTATCGGCAATCGTGCCAAGCTTGTCGTGAAGGACGGCAAAATGATGTTGTCCTTGAGGGCAGGTAAACTGGCGGATCAAATACTGGACTTAGGTATGAAGATCGACGGTCAATTTAAGTCCGGCGAAAAAACCACCGAGGGTTTAAAACAAGATCAAGCCATCTATACTTGCGAAGTGAAGGATTTGCATCAAATTCAAAAGCTCGCTGTTCTTGTAAAAATCATGGGAGGAAGCGCCGATCAAATCGGTCATTTTGAAAATTATCGTAAGGCCGACCTCCACTTTAACCCCCCCATTAAAAAAGGCTTTAAAGGCTACGACGATCCCACGGATCCCGAAGCGCAAAAGAAGAGAAACGATGAGAATCTTACCTTGAAGTTGTTAGCAGCCGGGGTAAAGGACTCGAACAATGACGGCAAGCTTACCCCTGACGAATTGTATAAGGCCACCGGCCGCTTGGATCTTTCCGGAGAAAAAATTGCCAAGACACCGGATATTTCCATGCTGAAGGATCTCGGCCCCGGCGTTGCGGGCATCGAGCTTTCAAGCAACGACATTACCGAAATCCCCGAAGGGCTTTTCGACAAGATGACGGGCCTTACCCATATTAATATTTACGGCAACAAGATCAAGACCCTTCCTAAGGGCATTTTCGACAAAAACGAAGACCTCTCCACTCTATGGATGTCAGGGAATAAGCTGACAGACTTAGACAAGGACTTACTGGCGAAAAATACAAAAATCAGAGAGATCGACTTGTCTAACAACGGCATTGAAAAATTACCTGAAGGCTTCTTGAAAGGTGCAAGTCGTTTGGAAACCTTCTATGCTTCCGAAAACAAGTTAACCAGCCTGGACGGCGTTTTGGCAGACAAGTATAAACGGTTGAGAATCATTAATGTCAACGGCAATGAACTAAGGTCCTTGCCGGAAGCATTCGGCAAGTACAAAGCTCTGGAAGAACTTCGAGCCAACAACAACAAGCTGAAGGCGCTTCCCAAGGCCATGGATCAATTAAGCCGACTGGTCATTCTCGATTTGGAAAACAACGAAATTGAATCCTTGCCGGAGAGCTTGTGGCTCCGCATGGCGGACAACGCCAATGAATACGCCACGAAAAATCCGAATTTAGTCGTCAAGGGCAATCTCTTAAAAGCCATTCCCTTCGATAAAATTGCGGAAAAGGCAAGCGGTCAACGGGTACGGTTCAACAAATTCGATGTATCCTGCAACTATTTGAAGTCCACCTTAACGGACGCCGAATTGGCTACCATTAAAAAAGCGGGCGTTACCATTAAAGACACCCACGACAACTTTTACCAACCCCAACGCAGCGCCATCAACGCACAAGTGAACTATGCGGATGGCAAGGTAAAGGTAAGCCAAGATTTGGATCTCCTTCAAATGTTCTACTGGAATATTGGAGATATTAACGATTGGAAATTCTTCAAGAGCCCCGACGAATACAAAGCCTTTGTGGAAAACACCATTTACAAGAAGTACGGCATTGTCACGGGCAACGACCGATTAGGCATTGCACAAGTCTTGGATAAAACCGGCTGGGACTGGAAGATTCAAAATATCATTGAAAAGATCGACGGCGACAAGGCCACTGTCGTCTATAACGGTTTTGTAAAGAACAAGGGCCACAACGATGTGGAATCGGAAATCGATCCGGTAGACAGCTTAAACCCTGTCATTGAAGCCGCATTGGATCCCGGTGCAAATTATAAATTAACCCGTCGCCTGATGCTTACGAAGAGTACTTTCGTAACGGAATTTAGCTACTCCGTAGACTTCAAAACCCCTGAAACGGCTGTTGATGAGGACCTTGCCAAGGCAAAGGACGCGTTAAGGGCAGCCATTGAAGCGGCAGAAGCGAAGCTGAAAGACGGCAAAGATTACACCGACGCAACA
>NZ_JBBKBU010000045.1:0-6482 GCF_037892835.1 Peptoniphilus sp. HCN-40583 | reverse complement strand
ACCGCCGTTGTGGCGGCGGCTTTTATTTCAGTTGTCGATTCATTTTTTCCACCATACGCTTTTCCTTAAAGTAGATGGCGATCCAAATGATGAAGTAGATTGCGGCAAAGGAGAGGACGGAATAAAGGGCCGAGGTCGGGTCTGTGAACCACTTTAGGTAAAATCCCACGAAGACAAAGTAGACGAGAAGGATGAAAAAGTGCAGGCCATGCATGAGGTAGAATGCGCCTTTCTTGCTTTTACAAAATTCGCCGCACAGATAGGACACGAGGCCGAAGCCACCGTAGCAGAGGCACTGAATGATTTTCGCATAACCGGGTGTGACGGTATCGACAAAATCCGGCACGCCGACGATGTTTACGCCCAAGGCAATGGAGATAAAGGCTTCGATAAGGGCGCCGATGCCTACGCCGCCCAAAAAAGAGAAGAACGCATTTCTTAAAGTTTTCATAAGACACCTCCTAGAGTCCCAGGGCTTCTTTAAAGGCCCGCAGGTTTCGCCGAGATACGTAAACCACGTCGCCGTTTTTCATTTCCACGGCGATGGTTCCCGTAAAGCTTAAATCCAATTTCTTCACGTAATCTAAATTAATGATGTCGAAGCGGGATATGCGCAAAAAGCGGTGGGCCCTGAGTCGGTCCTCGCAAGCGGCAAGGCTCAGCCTGAGGCGGTAGATCTCGCCCCCCGCCACGGCGTAAACCGATTTGTCTTGGGCATAGATCCGCAGGGTATCGTCGTAGTCCAGGAGAAAGACCTCTTCGTCTTTCAGCCCCACCAACTTTTCGATGGCTGCCGTATTTAATGCCTCTCGTAGTTTTTCCACTTCTTCCGTCATGGTCCGGGTGTAAATTTTCACCGACGGCTGCTCGTAAGCGTCGTCTAAAATGATTTCGACCTTCATGTCGCACCTCCTGCGTTTATAGTAATCCATGGGGCGGATAATTTCCGCTGTTTTTCGACAAGCGGTATCTTTTTTCTCCCGAGCGGTACAAAAAAGGGCACCCGCAGGTGCCGCAATTATATTTCCATGACGCCGTTGGTCACAAAGAGCCGGGTCACGCCTAAGAATTTTTCCGCATCGATGATGATGCAGTCTCCCTCCACTTCGGTGTAGTAGGGGTAGTACACGTCCACGCCGCGATCCTCGCACTTTTTGTAGACGATGGGATCTTTCTTCGGCAGGCCCTTGGACACGGTGGCGCTCATAACATCAGCGACACCGCAGCAGGCCATCTCCGGCGTATCCACGGAGAGGGCGGTGATGTTTTTCTTTTTTACATAGGCCATGGCGGCGTCGGTTAAGCGAGCGCTGGTTGCTTTCATGGGTATCCTTTCTGTTTATGCGATTTTTTTCTTCATGAATTTAATGGCCACGATTTTTTTAATGTCCTTTACTTCTTTTAAGCCCAAGAGATCCAGGATAAAGAAGTAGAGTACGGAGGAAAGGGCCACGGTGAGGCTGAAGAGGATGAGTTTGACGGCGTTGCCGACATTGCCTAAAAGGCCGAGGCCGCCGAAATAGAAGTAGTAGGCGAAGGCCCCCATAATCACCGAGGCGATGACGGTTTTTACGGTGATCTTCACATAGCTTCGCATGCCGATGTGACCGATTTTCTTTCTCAGCATGGTGAAGGAGAACCAGGTGACCACGGTTTGGGCGATGGACACGGAAAGTGCCAGGCCGTTGATGCCCATGGTGCGTACCAAAATCAAGTTGCATCCCACGTTAAAGAGCACGTTGACCACGCCGAGGTAGAAGGGGGTCTTCGTGTCTTCCAAGCTATAGAAGACCCGGTTTTGCACATTGTTCACGGAGATGGACACGAGGGCCAAGGTGTAGAAGCGGAGGCAAATTGCCGTGGCATCGGCATCGGCTTGGGTGAAGACGCCGCGCATAAAGGCGAGCTCCACAATGGGCTGTGCCAGGACGATAAGCCCGGCCATGGCGGGAATGGTGATGAGGAGTACGGAGCGCACGGAGCCGTTCATGATCCGCTTGCCTTTTTCCATTTCTCCTTCGTCGAAGGCCTTGCTCATGGCGGGATAGATCACCGAGGTAATGGCGGTAATAAAGATCCCGATCACGAGCACGTTCAGCTTGTTGGCGTAGTCCAGGCGGCTCATGGAGCCGGAGGCGAGGCCCGATGCCAATGCCCGGTTGACCAAGGTGTTAATGTTGTTGACGCTAACCGTAATAATGGCGGGAATGGCCAAGAGCAGGGTCTGCTTCGTGTGCTCGTCTTTTAGATCCAGCATGGGCTGAAAGCGGTAGCCCACCCGGTGGGAGCCGTACCAAACGCAGATGTATTCCGCCACGACGGCGAGAACGGAAACGATGGTAAGGCCGTAGATGCCGAATTTCGTGGAGAAGATCATAAGGTAGCCCAGATACACCAGGTTCAACCAAATGGGCACCGATGCGGCGATGCCGAAGCGGTTGTGGAAGTGTAAATAGCCGGTGAAGATCCCCTCGTAGGCGGAAAAGACAATGACGGGCATGCCCAGTTGAATGAGCTGCACCGTAAGGGCCTTGGTCCGCGGATCGAAGCGGGGGCCGACGAGCATGGTCAGAAGGGGCGCCCCCACAATGCCTAAAATCATGATTAAAATCGTAAGCAAACTTACGATGGAAAAGATGTTGTTGGTAAATTTATGCTTGCCTTCTTCTCCGTATTTGGAAAAGACCGACTGCAAACTGGGGATAAAAACGGTACTGATCCCCATGACGATGTACATACTCACCGTCGACGTTGCCGATTGGGCGGCGACGAATGCGTCTTTTTCAAAACCCGCCCCGAATATGGCGGCCACCATGGACTCACGGACGAAGCCCATCATTTTTCCGATGAGGGAAAATAAAATAATGAGCACCGTGGATTTGGCGATGGATGTCTTCTTCATACTGCCTCCTTACAAAGCTACATTATACCAAATGAAGAGGCGAGGAACTCAAAAGTTTTCCAAAGATCTATGGTAAAATGGGAGAAAAGGAGCGATTTATGAGAAAATGGATTATCGGTGCCATCCTTCTCCTTCTCGTGACGGCCGTGGGCCTGAAAATTTATGCCGCAAAAACGGAAGCGGCCCTTACCCGCCAGGTAAAACAGGAACAGGCGCGGCGCGAAGAAAGAGAAGAGGCCCGAAAAAAAGAAGCGGCGAAGAAAACGCCGCCGAAGGAAGTGAAAAAAGAACCGTCTGCCCCGGCCGAGGCGCCGAAAGAGAATCCGCCTCAAGCGCAAACGCAGGTTCCTGCCGGCACGGGCCCCATCGTCGCCATTGACGCCGGCCATCAGGCCCACGGCAATCCGGAGAAAGAAACCATCGCCCCCTCGTCCAATGAAATGAAGGCGAAGGTAACTGACGGCACCCGCGGCGTGGCCACGGGCATCTACGAATATGAATTTAATCTGACTTTCAGCCGCTGCCTGAAGCAAAAGCTGGAATCGGCGGGCTACCGCGTGGTGATGATTCGCGATTCCAACGACGTGGATCTTTCCAATCAGGCGCGGGCGGCCATCGCCAATGATTCCGGGGCGGATGTGTATTTGAGGATTCACGCCAACGGCGGGCCGAGGGCGGTTTCAGGCATCGAGACCTACTATCCGTCGAAAAATAATCCCGACGTGGGCCATTTAAGCGACGCATCCATGCGCCTTTCGGAGCTGATTTTAAGCGAAATGGCCGCCGCCACCTCGGCGAAGCCCCGCGGGGCCATCGCAAGAGACGATTTAACGGGCACCAATTTCGCCCATATGCCCACGAGCCTCATCGAGTGCGGCTACATGTCCAATCCCGAGGAAGACAAAAAACTCAACGACCCCAATTACCAAGAGGCCATGGCCTTAGGCATATTGCGGGCCCTGAATCGCTATTTCCAAAGATAAGGAGCGACTATGTTTACCATCCACAATTTTACCGACAACGACGACATTCGCATTGTAGAAGAAAAAGGACCCTTCCAAGTCCTGGAATACAAGCGGGATCTGTCCGTGCGCAGAGAAGAGGCCATGGAGGCCTACTTCGCTTCTCAAATGAATGTAAGAAAGCGGCAAGTGTACTGCGATCTTTCCAAGGGCGATGTCACCGTCCAACCCGGAGCCATGCAATGGATGCTGGGGGATGTGAAGGCCACCACGGGAATTAAGGGCGCCAAAGACTTTTTCGGCAAGGCCGTAAAGGGTAGCCTCTCCGGCGAAAGCGCCATTAAGCCGGAATACACGGGCACGGGACGCTTGTGCCTCGAGCCCACGGATGTGTATATCCTACTGGAAGACCTCGCCGATTGGAACGGCGCCATCATCTTAAAAGACGGCCTTTTTATGGCCTGTGACGGAAAACTCGAGCAAAAAGTCGTGGCACGCACCAATGTCTCCTCCGCTTTCGGCGGCATGGGCCTGTTTAATCTGAGCCTCAAAGGCGACGGCGTCGTGTGCCTCGAATCTCCTGTGCCGAGGGAAGAGCTCATCGTCATCGATCTCGTCGACGACGTGCTGAAAATCGACGGCAATTTGGCCCTGGCCTGGTCCAACAGCTTGGAATTTACCGTGGAGCGAAGCGGCAAAAGCTTAATCGGTTCCGCCGCCAGCGGCGAAGGCCTGGTCAATGCCTATCGAGGCACGGGCCGGGTGATTATGGCGCCGGTGAAGGATGTGCGCCGGCAATTGCAAGATGCCGTGAAAAACGATTAACGCCATGTAAAAAGCCTCCGATGTTTCGGAGGCTTCTTTTATTTGTAAAGTAAATAGGCTTGTCGTTGGGCTCTAAAGGCGTTTACGTCTTTTTCATAGGCCTTCACCATGGCTTCCGGCGAGGTTCTCGCCCGGAAGAGGTTGGCGATTTCTTCCGATCCCTGAATGAGATAGAACATGGAGTAGGGCTTTTTGCAGGCGGGCACATTGATGGGCCGCATTTGATTGGCCACAGCCAGAGTGTAGATCCCGGTGCGGGCCGGATTAAATCGGTGGGGATCCGTGATCTTCACCCGTACGCCGCCCCTTGCGCCTTTCGGTGCGGGAACAAAGGTGACGCCGGGCAAATTCGATGCGTTGAGCCGGCGGGCGTATTCGTTGGAATCGATGTTTCTGCCGCCAACCCAGTGGAAGTATTCGCTTTGGCCGATGCCGGTTTCCTCGCCGCTTCCCGTGGCCATGTATAAAAAGGCGCTTTCCAAATTAGGAATGTTCGGGCTGGTTTGAGCGAAGGGCAGGCCCGTGTCTTGCCATACCATGCTGCGGGTCCAGTTTTTCATAGGCACCACGGTGAGGTCGGCGCCGATTTCCCGATTAAAGAACTGCCCCAATTCCCCGACGGTCATGCCGTGGGCCATGGGAATTTTGTCGATACCCACAAAGGATTTGAAGCGGGTCTCCCGGAGGAAGCCTTCCACGATTTCGCCGCCCAGAGGATTGGGCCGATCCAAAACCAGGATGGGAATGTTGTTTTCCTTCGCCGCGACCATGGCGTTTTGCAGGGTGGAGATGTAGGTGTAGGTCCTCGCGCCGATGTCCTGCATGTCGTAGACCAAGACGTCCACGCCCTTAAGCATGTCGCGGGAGGGCTTTCTCGTCGGGCCGTAGAGGCTGTAGACGGGCAGGTTCATCTTCCCATCGAAGTAGCTCGCCACATAGGCGCCGGCGGTTTGTTTGCCGTCGAGGCCGTGTTCCGGACTGTAAAGGGCCACGAGCTTTGCGCGGGGATAGGCCTTGATTTTTTCCGCTACGGGGATGCCATTGGCATCGACCCCCGTTTGATTGGTAATGAGGCCCACGCGCTTGTTGTCGATTAAATTGTTGTATTCCGTAAGGAGCCGTTCGTTCCCTAAAATCACCCGGCCTCGAGGCGCCTCAGGGGTCGGTTTCGGCGCAGGCACCGGCTTTTTTTCCGCGGCTTTCGTCGTAATCACCGCTTCATTTCTCGCCGCGTCGTAGCTGACGTCGAAACCTAAAATCACGCCCAAGCTTCTCAGGCGGAAGTAGTTAAAATCCTTAATATTATAGGCGGTTTCCACAAGCTTCGCGGGATGCTCGCCGATGACCGTGAGCTGCATTTGCCGCCCCAAAGCCCGCTCCCGCGCTCCGCCAATTTGATCCCCGGGGATGGGGGTGTAAGTCTTGGTGCAATCGATGGTTATCTGTTTGCTGTTTCCCGCAAGGTCGAAATCCACCTTGCCTTGAAGGGCGCGAGCCAGATCCCGGAGGCGGTAGTGGTTGTAGCCGCCGATATTATAGCCCCGCACCTTGGTCAGCTCGCCATCGATGCGAAGGGCCTGGGGACTTTTCACCGCCTGGGCCCCTTTGGCTTGGGCCGCTGCGGGAATCATCGCCATTAAAAAAATAAGCAGAAAGATGCTGCGTTTAAAAAATTTCTTCATGTTCTCTCCTTTCTCCCTCTATTATAAATCATGGGCCGGGGATTTTTCCCCGCTCTTAACGATGACTTGGATTTGACACATTTAAAAAACCTCCGCACAGAAGCGGAGGTC
>NZ_JBBKBU010000044.1:0-7616 GCF_037892835.1 Peptoniphilus sp. HCN-40583 | reverse complement strand
AGACAAAAAAAGGAGGACTTCTGCACATAGGCATAAAAAGTCCTCTAAAATGAACGAAACCCGTTCTTTCCTTAATTGTATTTAATTGTTTAGACGAGTGAGTATATGAAAAGACTGACAGATATAAAGTCTATAGAAAAAAGGGCTATTTTTATTGCGACTTATTATTTGAAATAAACATATAGACTTTCCCATTTTATTCCTCCATTTATTTGCCGTTTATTATCAATCTTTTACAATCCAAATATCATCTTGATTAACAACACAATTCGAGCATCCCAAACATTGACTTTGGCATTTACTTGTTGCAGACCTTTTAGTTTTTACCAAATATCCATTATTTTCAAGATATTCAATTTTCATTTTTACACTATCTAAATCCTCACCTGTCAGTTCAGCAAGTTCTTGCAAAGTGCAAGTCTTTTTCTTTTTCAATACTTCTAATAGTTGTATAAGCATACTTATCACACCTTAAAAAATCAGTAGTCCAATATGATACGCCACACAAGATATAATTAGAGCCGATAATATATAATACAGTGCTATTTTTATCGTCCATTTTTTTGAATGTGTTTCTTGTGCGGTAGCTGCAAGAGCCATCAAACAAGGCATATTGAAGAAAAAGGCAAAAGTAAATGCTAAGGCTTCCGGCTTTGAAATCATTGTCAACATATTATTGCTTAGAATAGCGGTATCTACTGTCCCTTTAACCTCAACTGCATGCCATATTCCTGAAGAAGTAAATAATGATGCCATTACTCCTAATGCCGATTCTTTTCCCATTGCAGAAGCAACAAAAGCCATAAATAATTGCCATGGTAACCCAAACAATTTTGTTACAGGCTCTATAAATGTTCCTACTTTATAAATAAGGCTGTTAGCTATATTTCCATCAGCCGTATAGGCAAGAATCCAAAATATAACAGAAATAAGGATAATGATACTCAATGCCCTTTTCAGTACATTTCCCATCCTATTCATTACAGAAGAAAATAAATTTTTCCAATGTGGCTTGTGATATGGTGGAAGTTCCATAATCATTCCAAAATGTTCACTTCCCTCATAAAGCGATTTTCTAAAAATCCTATATGTGATTAGCAAATGTAGAAAAGCAACTGCAAATAGGCTTAATATCACAAATACTGCCTGTTTTCCGAAGAATGTTCCTGTAACAAGCCCGACTACTCCCCATGTTGACCCGCAAGGGACTACCCAAGATAATGCAATCGTCATAACCCTCTGTCCCCATGAATCAATTACTCTCGTTCCTGTGATTCCACCTATATTACAACCGAAACTTAACAAGAACGGCATAATTGCTTTTCCTTGCAATCCTAATTTCGACATAGTGTTGTCAAAGACATAGGAAACTCTTGCCATATATCCTACATCTTCCAAGAATCCAAATACTAAACTAATTCCCAATACATAACTTGCCATTTGCAATGCAAAAGTAATTGCAGTCATTACGGCTCCACACAAAAGTGAAATCAGCCAATTTGATACTCCAATGGCGACAAGCCCCTTTGCCAACAATGTTGATATTTTAGGTATAACAAACCCAAATAACCCCATTAGCGGAAATCCGATGAGCATAGAAGCAACTAATCCTAAAATGATAACTCCGATAGCCATAGGTTTTCCGAAAGCTTTACTTGTGGCTATACGATCAAATTTGCTTCTCTTAAATACTCTCTTTTTCTGAATAACATTTGCATTGATAAGTTTATCTATCCAATCGAATTTGCAATTACCGGTTATCAGATTCCCATTTTTGATGCCTCTTAATATATCCTCTATTTCTTTAAATTTGTATTCATCAACATTATCTTTTACCAATTCGATTACTTTCACATCTTGATCGAATAATTTCCCGACAATCCATGATTTTGAAAATACGCCTATCCCTTCATCAGGAATGTAATTTTTCAGCAATTTATATTTATCTCCGGCGGCACTTTCATATGCTCTTTCAAAATTATTGTCTGCTAAAATCCTTCCGCTGTCTGAACGCTCCAGAAAAGCATAAAACTCTTTGTATTCCTTTTTATCTGCCGCAACGATAGGAATGACAGGTATATTCAAGGATTTTTGTAACCCCTTTATATTTATATTTTTCCCTTGACTTGTAGCAACATCCATCATGTTCATGATTAAGACAACCGGAATATTTATTCCAATGTAGTCAGAGAGCATAAATAGACTTCGATTTAATTGTGAAGCATCTGCCATAATAGCAATTAGGTCTGCGTTCCCGGTTTCTATATATTCTCTTGTTATAACTTCTTCCTCTGAATTTGCTGATAATCCGTAAGTTCCTGGTAAATCCACAATCGTATAATTGGTATCTTTATACGAAAATTCGCCTTCTTTTTTCTCAACGGTTTTACCCGGCCAATTTCCAACATGTTGATTTGAGCCTGTCAACCCATTAAACAAAGTCGATTTTCCAGAATTAGGCTGCCCCAGCAAAGCAATCGTTATTTTCTTCATATCTCAAAGTACCTCCATCATTATTTTCTCTGCCTCTATCTTATTGACAGCTATCATCGTATCTCTACAATAAATGAGAATAGGTTGCTTTTTATAATTCTGGATAACTTCAACATCGCTTCCGACAGTTATTCCGATAGATATTATTCTGCTTTGAAAATGTGTATCACCAATAATTTCAACAACTTTACCTTTTGTCTTTTCTTTCAAAGTACTAAGCCTCTCCATAACTATTCTCCTTTATCATCCACTTTTTCGCTCTTTCCTGTGTATTTACCATTTCATAGTAATGTCCTTTTTTTCCATAAAGTTCATTATGATTTCCTTGTTCTTCAATTCTTCCGTTATTTATCAAAATAATTTGATTAGCATTTTTAATGGTATTCAATCTGTGAGCAATAACAAAAACTGTCTTTCCTTGCATTAAATGCTCCAAAGCATTATTGATTTTAGCTTCATTATCAGGATCAAGAGAAGCTGTAGATTCATCCAACAAAAGAATTGGTGCATCCTTCAGAATCGCTCTTGCAATAGCAATCCTTTGTCGTTCACCGCCGGATAATGTACTTCCTCCATCTTTTATTTCCGTTTCATATCCATCCTTCATTTTCAAAATAAATTCATGGCAACAAGCTAATTTTGCAGCTTGATAAACTTCTTCCTTTGTTGCATTAGGTTTTCCAACCCTGATATTGTTATAAACAGTATCGGTTAACAGTACATTATCTTGAAAAACCTGACTAACATATTTAAGCAACACATCAGGTTTTATGGATTTTATATTTTTTCCACCAATTATAATTTCTCCGCTGTTCACATCCCAAAACCTTGCAATCAAATTGGCAATTGTGGTTTTTCCTCCACCGGAAGGACCGATTAAAGCTGTACAAGTCCCCTCTTTTGCTTCAAAAGAAATATTGTTCAGAATCGTTTTATTTCTATCATAAGAAAAATTTACATTCTTAAATTGAATATCAAAATTTTCTAATTCAACTTCATTTTCAGAATAAGGCAATGGCTTCGTTTCATAAGCTTTCTCAAGATTACTTGCAGCTAATTTCAAATCTTTCAATAGTCCATAGGAATGTTGAAAGGCAATAAGAAGTGCAGATAATGCTAAACTCATAAGCATAAAAGCTACAAACTGTTCAGTTTTAACACTACCATCTATAAGCAAATATCCTCCTATAAGAAGAACTATCGGAAGCAAAAAGTTAACTGTGATAAAGTACATACTTGTAGGTAACGCCATTTTCTTTTCTGCGTTTACGCTTGTCTTTCTAACATTTTCAAGTGTATTTATCATTCTTTCAAAATGTTCACTTGTCATATTAGCTGACTTAAACGCTTTCATACCTTGAATGTACTCTAAAATAATAGAAATCATCTTAGAATTTAAATTTCTTTTTCTTGCCCCGTATTTTTCTATCAATTTGTTGCCCCATATCAACATAGGATATGCGATAAGCAATACTAAACACTCTAATAATGCGAGCTTCCAATCGATAAAAAATGTGCCTAATAAAATCAATATTGCTGTAACTGCTGTTTTAATAACCGATGGCAAGGTGTGCGTTATGATCAGTTCAAAACTACTCAAATCCTTTGTAAGAGTTGATAATAGATAACCACTACTATTTTTTTGGAAATGACCAAGGCTCAAACTCCTATAATGATTTGCTAAATCCAAACGCATATCTCCACACATTTCAGCTCCTCTTGAAAAGCTCAAATAGTATGCATGCCTATAAATCAGTATCCTTGCAATCATACTGATGAAACATATTACCGTATATTCTATGATTAAGGTTTTAGTTAATGTATTCTGCAATATACTAACTACGGTAAAATAGAGCATTAAATACAAAACAATGCTTCCTATCGAATCAATAACCATTAGAAAAATCGGTAAATACAATTTTTCTTTTTTATCTTTCAGAAGTGTTCTAATAATCTTAAGCATTTGTACTTACCCCCTCTCCAAAGTAATCTTTTGTGTATGTATTCCACATACTTTCATAGACCCCTTTTCTTTCTAAAAGAGTTTTATGTGTTCCAACCTCTACGACTTCCCCTTCATCAAATACAACAATTTGATCTGCATTCTTAATAGTATGCAAACGATGAGCAATCATAATGATTGTTTTATTTTTCAACAAGTTTTGAAGTGCTAACTGTATCTGGTACTCATTTTCTATATCTGAATAGGAAGTTGCTTCATCAAAAATAATAATTGGAGAATCTTTGAGTATTGCCCTTGCGATTGAGATTCTTTGTTGCTGTCCACCTGACAATTTCACCCCTTGATCCCCGATTCTTGTCTGATATCCATTCGGTAAACTCATAATAAAGTCATGAATTTGTGCTGCTTTTGCAGCCTCAATAATCTTATTTTCATCTGCATCTGTTCCCATACGAATATTCTCATAGAGAGTGTCCTCCAAAAGAAATACATCTTGAAAAACAAATGATGTAATATCCATCAAATTATCTATTTTTAATTCATTGATCGGTATGTCGTTAATTTTAATTGCTCCACTTGTTACATCCCAGTACCTCCCAATCAATTGTGCAGCAGTTGTCTTGCCTGCACCGGAAGGTCCCACAAAAGCATTTATTGTATTCGGTTTTAAGGATAAATTTATATGTTGTAATGCTTTATTTTTTGTTTCTTCATCGTCATAACTGAAAGTAACGTCTTTAAAATCTATTTTCATACACTCATTCTTGTTTATGATTTTTGTTCCGTCTTTCAATTCATCCATATCCATTATTTTTTTTATGTTATCCAATCCGCTTCCAAGCTCCATAGATTGCATAAAGATTGTTACCATATTTAAGAACGAAACAAAAAAGCACATTGTAAGCATAATAAATAGCAAATAGGATGTTGCTGATAAAGAATTTCTCAAAAAGAAATATCCTCCGAACGGCAATGTAAATAAGATTGCTGAATCCAAAACCACTAAAGTTATTGATAAAGGATAGCAAGAACTCATACACATCTTTTTCCAACAAGTAATATACGCATTCAATGAGCTTCTATATTGTTCAAATTTTTCTGCTGTTAAATGATACATTTTTATTACAGGCATAGCCTTTATAAATTCGTTTGCCGAAGCATTTAAATCAGCAATATCTTCGGATAGCTCCGTTGACATATCCGGATAATTTTTCATTAGCATCATAGGAATTCCTAATCCCAAAATCATAGGAATAAGCATAACAAGTGCCATCATCCAATTTAATTTCAACATGAAAATGAACATAATAACCGGAACAACTGCTACCTGAGCTAATTCCAAAGTGCTATGAGCCAAAAAATTTTCAACTCTATCTACATCATCAAACAACAATGTTTTAATTTCTCCGGGGGCATGCTCTTGAAAGAATCCCAAATTAAATTTTGAAATATGATTTACAACTTTCAGCTTAATTCTGTGTATTGTGTTAAAAGCTGCTGTATGAGATAAAATGCCCGCAAAGGACATTAGTATTGCTTGCAAAACAGCACTTATAATTCCTATACCTGCCCACATTAAAATTTCTGTATACGAAATATTCTTCTGGAATATCATTAGTAATATCTTATAAACTACAAAATAAGGAACTAATGATAAAGCCGCAGAAATGACAGATAAAAACATTCCTAAATGTAGCTTTTTTCTCTCATCTTTTGCTAATTGGAATACATAAGATATCCCTGTCTTCTTTTTTTCCATTAGTTATTCCATCTCCTTTCCTGACCGTTAGCTATATCTAACTAACTACATTTATTGTAAAGCTAATTTTTTATAACTCAAAATCCAACCATGAATTTCGGCATTCCTTGTAATCCCTTTATTTGCAAGCTTTTCATCAGTATTTCTATTTACGTTTTTATAAATTTGTGATATAATTAAATAAATTCGTGATATTAAAAGATGTAGGTGGAATAAATGGAAACAACAGTTATTGATTATTTAACAAACTTAGTACATGGCGCTCCTTTTACTCCTGTTCCAACTTTATCAACTGAAAACAAACAAATCTTTCAAATAGATCCCCATTTTGGCAAAGGTACTTTTCGCATACTAAAATTTGACAGCAGTTTAATTCTAATTTTAATTGCTGACTTTACTCCAAATGAAACACTTGAAAAAATAACTGAAGTATCTGAAAAGTATTTAGAGATTAGTCAATTTGAAACAGAAAGTAGCTCATTTAAAGTTGGTGGAAGGAAGTTAAATAATGTAGAAAAAGGTATCTATTGCTACTTAAATACAGAAAAGAAAACTTATACCTATTGTGAGGCAAATAAGCCTGTAAAGTTTACGAAAATAATCCTAACCAAAGAATACTTTGATACTTTCTTAAAATTAAAATATGATGATTTTGAATATGAAAAAGCAAAGATTCTTAATTCTTATTTGTTAAAAACTCAAAATTCTCCGCAGTTGAATTTTATATTTCAACAGATAAGAGAATCCCAAGCCGAAGGAAAAATTTTGCCTTTATATTTGGAAAGCAAAGTTATGGAACTGTTATCTATCATAATTACAAGGTTAGAAGAAAAAGAAAAAAATATATCCGTTGTCTTAACTAAAAAAGATAAGCAAAATCTGAAAAGGGCTGTATCGGCTATGAAAAAAGATTTATCGGTTCATATTGACGGACTTGAACTCTCTAAAATTGCTTTAATGAGTCCTGCACGATTTCAATTAGCTTTTCGCAAATACTACGGTGTTCCTCCCTACGAGTACTTAAAAGAATTAAGGCTTAATAAGGCATTATTATTGCTGAAAAATCCTGAGTATAAAATATCTACGATAGCAGAAAAAGTTGGCTATACACACACAGGACATTTTGCTAAAATATTCAAATCAACTTATGGAATCACACCAAGTAAATATAGAAGTACGATTACATAACCTAATATTAGAATTCAGTGTGTGCTTAACGCTTGCTATCTAATTTATTCTTTTGAGCAAGCACAGTAAGTGTACGGACACTTACGAAAAAATTGATGAAGCAGCCCTTTGGGATCTGCTTCTTTTTTTATCAATTTTTAGCTTGTACCCTCGCCTAATAGTTTCATCAATTCGAGCAAACTCTCATTGGAAACTATTGGCTGGGGCAAACTT
>NZ_JBBKBU010000043.1:0-7836 GCF_037892835.1 Peptoniphilus sp. HCN-40583 | reverse complement strand
AAGCCCCATCCCCGGGTCTCAAAGCCATGTAAAAATCAATTTTAGAGCGGAAAAATAACTTGAATCCATTACGTCTGCTACGCAATTTAAATCGGGCCACGGCGGGATTTTCCCTGCCACCGGGTTTAAAAGCCATTTAAGAATGGAATTATGCGTTAAGAAAAGAGAGATCACGGATCACAAGGGGTGTGCCATTGGAAGGCAATAGAAAACGGTATGCGAGAGAAAATCTAAGTGCATCAACAAAACAAAATTGAATTTTCGCAAAACTGTGTTTTTTTGCAATGAAATGAGGGACCAAAGCGGTCCCTCTTTCATTGCATTTTGCTTTCGATTGTGTGGCCCAATTCGGCGATGGTCTCGGTAAGTTTATCGAGTTTTTCTTCCATACGGAGGATGAAGTAGCTGGCCACGACAATGGGAAATCCGGTATTGGCGATGAGGGAGAGGATTTCATCGAGGGTCATGGGCGTCCTCTTTAGGCTTGAAAGATGGTGTTGGTGGTGACGGTGGTGAGTTCGCCTTTTTTCACGGCGGTGAATTTGCCCTTGGCACGGAAGGCACCGGAATCGACAATGGTTTGGGCGGCGGCTTTGGCGTCGGCGGCTTCAAGGCCGTCTTTCGGGTCGGTGATGCGCAGGGTGGCGGATTTTTGGCCTTCGTCAACGAAGGTGAATGTCAGGTATTTCTTTTCCATGGTTTACCTCCTTAGTTCAAACGCTCGTTGGTGATGACTTCGGCGTAGGTCATTTTTTGATTGGTGAGGCTGTCGATGGCTGTGGCGGCTTTTTTCAGCGCGGCGTTATCGACTTCGGGGACCAGGCCGGAGAATGTGTTGGCGCGGCGGCGGGTTTTGCCTGCGCTGTCGGTATCCAGGTAGACGATGCGCAGGGATTTGTTTTTGTCGGACATTTGTACCTCCTTGAGATAGTGTAGAGATTGCGGACGGAAGGGGCAGGACCCGGGCGGGGCTTTTCTCCCTTCACCTATTAGATAGAAATTGGCGAAGAATTTTACCTATGGTTTCGGAAGAAAAAAAGAGATTTTTTTCTCGGGCCCTTGCTCCCTCAACCATTAGATAGAAATTCGTGAAGAATTTTACCTATGGTTTCGGAAGAAAGGGGAGAATTTATTCTCGGGCACTTGCCCCCTCACCTATTAGATAGAAATTCGCGGAGAATTTTACCTATGGTTTTGGAAGAAAAGGGAGATTTTTTCTCGGGCACTTGCCCCTTCACCTATTACATAGAAATCGGCGGGGAATTTTACCTACGGCGAGGGGATTTTATTTTTTATTCTTACCTTTTTTCTTCCCCTTCTTCTTTTTCTTCGCCTTCCGCTTTTTCTTTCTCTTCTTCTTCTTCTGCTTCTTTTTCTCTATCTTCGGCGACCTTGTAATTTTTTCTTTTGCCCGGTTTAAGAGATGCAGGGTGGCACTCCCTATCATTATTTCGATTTTACACAGGCACGTTTTTACGCTTATTTCCACGCCCGCTAAAGACCACCCTTTCCGCCGAATGATGTAGAGCACCACAAGGCACAACACCACCGCCGCCATGACACACGCAGGAATCATTAATTGTTTTACTTTTTTCTTAGTCACTTTGAACCTCCGATTATTCATTACTATTAACTGATCGAGCCCGGTGATTTCTTAATCGATCACCGCTTCCGGGGATTCAGTGTGTTTAGAACCACTTTTTAATCCCTGAAGGTATAGACAGTTTTCGTTGCGAAAAAACTCTTTTTTTCGATTTTTTATTACGTTGAGAATTTTCGTGTCCCGTTTTTATAGGCTCTGTAATAGATATGTCTGAATCTTTTTTTAAAAGGAAAGAGCGTCATACTATGAGTCGTTTATGTCCCTTCTTTTTGTCGGTTTTTGGCTGAAAAAATTCTGATTTTTTATTTTTTTCGGTTGTCGTTTTTAGGCTCAAGTTAAATCTCCTACTTACTATTTGTCAGATAATTTTTTTGGAACGTCTTTTTTCACAGACTTTTACTATGTAAAACAAAAAAAGAGCCCTCGCGGGGCTCTTTGGCATACATATTCTGTGGTTTTATCATGGTATTATGTGGCAATTAAGATAATTTGGGCACAAAAAAAGAACCCCGAAGGGTTCTTTTTTTAATAAATCAATGACTTGACTTATTTTACTTCTTCAACTTTAAGCACTTCTTTATATTTGTTGCCAGTATTGGCATCAGCAGAAGCTTCGTTGAAAGCTGTGATTGCTTTGTTCAGGTTTGTTTTAGCAGTAGCAACGTCTGTCGGACTAAGAAGACTTACATTGAGTCCTTCGAATTCAGCCTTAAGATCTGCAACTGCCTTTTGAGCAGCTTGGCCTGCTGCTAAGTCTTTGAGCTCTTTGTCGCCGGTATAGTCTGCTTTTGCATCCGGAACTTTAGCAAGTTTAGTATTGAAAGCATCTAAAGCTTTTTGTTGTGCATCTTTATTCTTAGCGAGTGCATCAGAAAGGTTTAACCATTCTCTGTTGAACATGCCCATGAAGTCAAATGCACGTTGTTCTTTGTCTCCGTAGGGTTGAACTTTAAAGAGAACATCCATACCGCTCTTGATCCATTCTTTGAGAAGGTCTTTATCTTCTTTGCTAACAACTGCTACCACTTTGCTCGTGGGGGTTGCATCGCCGTAGATACCTTCTTCAGGTTTAACGATGGTTGCATAGAAAACTCCACCGACTTCTTCAACTTTGATTACCTTGCCAACGCGTTGTTCAGCTTGGTTGTCGCTAACAACAGTTTGTAAGGTACCTTCAGCCTTAACGCCTGCGGGCATGATGGAGATTACATCAACGGTGTTGATCGGAGTAGCATCATTGCCTACAATTTTGTTGCCGGTTAAGGTGCGGAATTGAATCAAGTCGCCAACTTTGACAGGACCATTGGTGAAGACGTTCGCTTCGAGGTCTACTTTCAGTTGAGCCGTGCGGTTGTAAGCATCTTGTACAGTAATGTAAGAATCATCTACTTTGGTAACCTTCACGATGGGGAACATCTTCTTGTCGGCGTGTTCAATGACTCTTTCAATTACGATGCCATCAGCAGCATTTTTGCTGTAGTTAACAACGTCAAGCTTCTTAGCTTTGTAGTTGTTGGGGAAGCTTGTGCGGATGGAAGCAACATTTTCAATTACTTCTTTTGCATCAACATCTTCGAATGTGATGTTGTAGTTGGTGTTGGCATCCATCTTGACGCGGAGCATCTTGGTGGCATTGTTGTCTTTTTGAACTTTGTTGAAGACGACAACTTTTGCTACGTTGTAGCCCTTGATGTTGGTTGCTTTGTGGGTAGCGGAATCGTTAGCGTTGCCAACTTCATCGTAACCTACGTATACTCTGTCGATGTAACCGGCAGCCATGGTGTTACCTACGATGCGGAGAGCTTCGTCAACGTCTTTAACTTCCGTTAATTGGTTTTTATTAACGTCAGCTACGAAGTATCTGGTAGCGCCGCTTAATCTGGCAGTGAACAGTCGAGCAGTGGGATCAACCAAAGTTCTGGTTACACTAACTCTATCGAAGGAAATGCTCTTTGCATCGCCTGCTTCATAGTTTACTTTTGCCAGAACTGTGTTGCTTGTTTCATAGGTTTTATCAGCAATGCCTTCCCAACGATTTTCAAGTGCTAAGTCTTTGGGGTTACCTAATTCCAATACGTGAGTAGCTTCGCCCTTTTCGTTAACGATGACTCTTACGAGGGAACCGTAGTAGAAAGAGGGGTTGGACAATGCACTTGCTAAAACAGTGCGCATCACGGGAGTTTCGTTAGCTTTTTTTACATTTACATCGTAGCTACGGTCGTAGAGAACGAAGGTGGTGTTGGCCGTTAATTTAACGGTTTTCGCCTTTTCGCCTTGGTTCAAGGTGATTTCGCCGTTTTTGATTTGGGAAATAACGCCCATAGTTTCGTTAACGGGGAATTGTTTCAGGTTGCCTAATTTGTACAATGTGTTGTAGATCATGGTGAAAGCATCTGCACGATTTACGGCTTTGTTAGCGTCAGCGACGGTAACGTCGTCGAAAATACCGAGTTCAGCTGCCCATGCCATCCATTGTGCCGGCCAGTTTGCATTGGCTTTGTTGTGCATGTCTCTGGTCAAATCGGTTTTGCAGATGGTAACCAACATTTTTGCCAATTCGGCATAGGTTACGTCGTTAGCCGGTTTGAAGACATTGCCCGGGTAACCGAGTAAGAATGCAATGCCGTTTGCCTTGGAGCCTTCGGTGCTACCTACGTTGATGTAGCCGTTTGCCCAGTGGTTGAGGGCTACGTCTCTGTAGATGGTCAAACCTTTTAATTTGTCGACTTTTTCGACATTACCGGTTGCGAAAACGAGAAGTTTACTTACTTCTGCACGTTGAATGTTTTTGTCAAGTGCCAGATCGTTGTTTTTGGGATCTTCGTTGACCTTACGTCCTTCAATGACGCCTTCGTTTTGCAGCCATTTGATCTTTTCGGTTTTACCTGTGATTTTAGGTACAACTTTTTCAGTTGCCTTGGGAGCTTCTTTAGCTTCCTTTTTTTCAGCAGGTTTTGCCGCAAAGACGGAGCTGAATGTGCCAAGTACCATGACTAGTGCGAGTACAAGGCTAAGAAATTTCTTGTTCATCTTGTCTTTCGACCTCCTTATGAATTTTCAGATTCTTCCAGGCATATTCCTGTGAATCTTACATCATTATACCATTGAGCGGCCCTTGCTTCAAGCATTGAAGTAAAGTCGCTCCATGTCATGAGAATGCCGTATACTTTCGGATTCTCGATGTAGCTTCATTATACACGAGTCCCGCAGGGTTTTAAATTACAGTTCTATGACAGGGGTTTATTTTTTATTGTTTTGTAACTTTTCCAGGGCGAGGATGGCGCAGGCGGCTTCTTCCACGGTGGTGTTTTTTACGATGTGGTGGGCGGCGGCTTGATAGATGGGTTTTCTTTCCCTATAAAGTTTTCTTAGGGTTTCGATGCCGCCTTTTGAGAGGGGGCGGCCGTCGGTGGCCAGCTCTTCCAATGGGCGGGTGATCCAGTAGAGGGTGCCTGTGTGCTTGAGGGCAGCTGTGTTTTCGGGATCGAGGAGGCTGCCGCCGCCGGTGGCGATGACGACGGCTTTTTCTTTCGCGGCTTGGATGACGGCCCCCTTTTCGTAGGCGCGGAAGGCTTTTTCTCCTTGTTGTTCGAAGATTTTGGGGATGTCGCCGTGTTTTTTGATGATTTCGGTGTCGATGTCGATACATTTTCTATTTAGTTTTTCGGCGACGGCTTCGGCGACGGAGGTTTTGCCCACGCCGGGCATGCCGATGATGACGATGTTTTTTGTCATTGGTTTTCTCCTATTTTTTCAAAGAGGGCGATTTCTTTTTGCCGCTCGCACCACAGATCGAGGATTTCAATTGCGGCGGCGGCTTCGAGCACCACGGGGATGCGGCACACGAGGGCGGTGTCGTGGCGGCCTTTTAATTCTATTTCGGTGTTTTTCCCCCGGCGATCGACGGTGTGTTGTTTTTTTCCGATGGATGGGGTGGGCTTGACGGCGACGGTGATTTCCATGGCTTCTCCCGTGGTGATGCCGCTTAAGGTTCCGCCGGCGCGATTGGTTGTGGTGTGGATGTGGCCGTTTTCTTCTATATAGGGGTCGTTGTTTTGGCTGCCTTTTAATCGGGCGGCTGCATCGCCCGCCCCGAATGCCACGCTTTTTACGGCGCCGACGCTGTAGATGGCGTGGGCCAGGGCGCTTTGGGCGGAGTTTTCGCGGGGGCCGCCGAGGCCCGCCGGCACGCCTGTGATGCATAGTTTTACGATGCCGCCGAGGCTGTCGTGCTCTTCTTTGGCTTGTGCTAATGCTTTTTGTTGACGCGCGGGGTCTTGTTCTCCCCCGATTTCGGTGATTTCTGATGTGATGCGGATGTTTTGTGTCTTTAGGAAATCGGCTGCGATGGCGCCTGCGGCGACGAGGGGGGCGGTGAGGCGGCCGCTTCGGTAGCCGCCGCCCCGGGGGTCGTCGGCGCCGAAGGTTTTTACATGGGCGGTGTAGTCGCCATGGCCGGGGCGGTAGGGCAGGTTTTCGTAGTCTTCGCTTTTTGTGTCTTTGTTTGGGATCCAGATGGCCAGCGGGTCGCCTGTGGTTTTGCCTTTGTAGGTGCCGGAGAGGATTTCCCATGGATCGGGCTCTTTGCGGGGGGTGGCGTAGGGGCCTTCGGGTCTGCGGCGGGCGAGGGCGCTTTCGATGGCGGCTTCATCCACGGGGATGTGGGGCGGCATGCCGGTGATGAGGGCGCCGACGCCTTTGCCGTGGCTTTCGCCGAAGAGGGTGATGCGGATGTTTTTTCCCATGGTGTTCCTTTCTGTTTCTTATCTGTTTCTGTTTTCGCTTTTGTTTTCGTGGATGAGGGGGAGTTTTTCCACGGCGGTGTAGAAGCCGGGCCAGCTTTTGTTTGCGGCTTCGGGGTTTTTCAATGTGATGGGGCCATTGGCCGCGCAGGCGGCGGCAAAGCCGGCGAAGGCGATGCGGTGATCGCCGAAGGTGTCGATGGTGGCGGGGCGAATGTTTCCCGGCGCGACGACGAGTGTGTCTTCTGTGGCTTTCGTGTCGATGCCCAGGGCGCGGAGCATGGCGGCGGTGGCGGCGATGCGGTCGGTTTCTTTGGTGCGGAGGCGGCGGATGCCGGTGAAGGTGGCGCCGTGTTTTGTGGCGAGGACGGCGAGGGCCATGAGGAGGTCGGGGGTGTGGGTGAGGTCGACGGGGGTGTTTTCTTTGATGGATTTGATGTGTTTGTGGATTTCACTGTCGCCTTGAAGGCTATGTGTGGGGAGGTTTTCGAGGCGGATGCGGCTACCCGTTTCGTTGGCGACGATGAAGGCGGCGGCGTGGCTCCAGTCGCCCTCTATTTCCGAGCTTGTGGCGTGGATTTCGCCTTTTTTGATGATAAAGGCATCGTGTTTTTCGTCGACGGCGATGCCGGCTTCTGTTATGAGGGCGGCGGTCATGTGGATGTAGGGGCGGGAGACGGGGTTTATCACCGTGAGGGTGGCGCCTTGGTTTTGTGCGGCGGCGGCGAGGAGGGCGCCTGTGGCGAATTGGCCGGTGGTTTCGGCGCTGATTTCTGCGCGTTCGAAGACGAGGCGGCCTGTTGTTTTGATGGGCCATGGGCCTGTGACGTTTACGCCGTTTTCTTTTAGGAAGCGGATGCCTTCATCCATGGGGCGGGCGGCGAGGCTTTTGCCTGCGGTGAAGGTGACGGAATCTGCCAGGGCCGGGGCGAGGATGAGGGCGATGCGCAGGGTGGTGGCGCTTTCGTTTACGTGGATATGGACGGGGGCGGAGATGTTTTTCGGTATCGGGGCGATGGCTATGTGATGGGTATTGTTTGTATCTGTGATTTTTACGGCACCACCAAGGGATTTTATGAGATTGATGGTGTCCTCGATGTCTTTTGAGATTTCAGAGAGGTGCACTTCTCCCCCAAGAGGCGCGAGGGCGGCGAGAATTATTTTTCTGTGGGCTAGGGATTTGGAGGGCGGGAGGGATAGGGATCCCTCCCGAGGCCCTCCCTGGAATGTGTGGAGCATGGGTTTTTCCTTTTTTGTTTTGTTGTTAAATATGTTTTTTTCTTGCGGCAAAAGAGGCACACCGTATGTGATTCGATTTCCTTTTTTGTCTTACTATAATTATATCTTCGCGATTCTTTCCGGGGGAGGGAAAAAGGGCGTTTGTTTTGTGATGGTTGATTTTTTAATTGCGTAGCGAACGGAGTTTCGTGGTGCTTTCTACTTCGCTTAAAATATGTTCTTTTATGGCTCTGAAACCCGGGGAAGGGGCTA
>NZ_JBBKBU010000042.1:0-7905 GCF_037892835.1 Peptoniphilus sp. HCN-40583 | reverse complement strand
CCTCCGCACAGAAGCGGAGGTCTTTTTATTTCTCGTGTTTTTGTCGCAAGAGGGGCTTTTCTTTTCTCCGAATGGCCTTCACATCCTCCGACTCGTTAATTAGTTTGTTGACATTTTCCATGCTCTTTAAAATAAAACGCAAATCGCCGTCTGTCAGGTAGTCGCCTAATTTTTCGATGAAGGGCGCCACGATGCTGCGAAATTCCCCCACATAGGCCTGGCCCTGCTCTGTCAGCTTGATGTTCACAATACGGCTGTCCACATCGGAACGCTCACGGTAAACGAAGCCTTTTTCTTCCAGCACGGTACAGATCTTGGAAATGTTGCCGTGATCCCGGTGCAGGGACTTGGCGATGGAGCGAATGGAGGTGTCCTCGAGGGAGTCGACCTGGCCCATGACGAGCACCTGCAATTGCGTAAGCTCATAGGATTTTGAAAAGAATTCCGTTAGGGCGATTTTTGTATCCGACGCATCTTTGATTAAATTCCAATAAGACCATAAAAATTCTCTGGATTCCATAGGTGCCTCCTCGTGTTTACTAACTGCACAAACCCGAAAGAGCATGTGTCCGATCACCTTTTTGATATAGGTAGTTAGTGAGATTATACCACATATTTACATTTTTAAATACAATATTTAATTGTTTTTCCATGTTTTTCTATTTTTCTGTCGTTTTATAACCCTTTGCATAAAAAAAGAGCCGCACCGGGCGGCTCAAATCATCGTTCCAAAATGTTTTTCAGGGTGTACCAGGGAAGCACGGCGCATTTCACGCGGGCGGGCAGTTTGGAAATGCCCTCGAATGCCATGGCGTCTTCCAGTGCGTCTTCTTCCTCTTCCGTAAGGGAGACGCCTTTAATCATGCCGATAAAGGTGTCGGCCAGGTGCACGGCTTCATCTCGCGTCTTGCCACGCACGGTGTCGATCATAATGGAGGTGGACGCTTGGGAAATGGCGCAGCCTTCGCCGGTGTAAGACAGGTCTTTCAGCACGTCGCCGTCCATTTTAATCTGCAAGGTGATTTCGTCGCCGCAGCTCGGGTTGTGGCCCAGTTCTTTATAGTCCGGGTTTTCCAAATCCCCTTTGTTGTGCTGTGAGCGAGACTCTTCCATAATCAGTGTGGTGTAAATATCATCGAGTGCCAAGGCCCATCAACCTCCTTACTTCGTCGAGATTTTTAATAAAGTAGTCCACTTCTTCAATGGTGTTGTAGACGGCAAAGCTTGCCCGGCAGGAGAAATGAATGCCGAAGCTTCTGTGCAGGGGTTGAGCGCAGTGGTGGCCGCTGCGAATGGCGATGCCCTTGGAATCCAAAATGGATGCCACGTCGTGGGGGTGGACATCTTTAAAGTTAAAGGTAATGAGTCCGCCTCTCGGGTTGGTGGGGCGGGAGAGAATGGTGATGTCGTCCATTTGGCTCATGGCCTCATAAGCGTAGTCCACGAGGTAGCTTTCGTATTCGTGGATTTTGTCGAGACCGATGGCGTTTAAATAGTCTATGGCCACGGGCAAACTCGATGCGGCGCCTACATCTTGGGTGCCGGCTTCGAAGCGTCCGGGGGCGCTCAGGAAGGTGGAGTGATCTTCATAGACGTACTCGATCATGTCGCCGCCGTACATATAGGGCTTCATGGCGTTTAAATTGTCGAGCTTGCCGTAGAGGACCCCTGCGCCCATGGCGGCGAGCATTTTGTGGCCGCTGAAGACGTAGAAGTCGCAGTCCAGATCTTTCACATCCACGGGCATGTGGGGTGCCGCTTGAGCGCCGTCCACCACAGCCTTGGCGTCGGGGCTCACCTTTCTCAAGTGGGCGATCATGGCCTTGACATCGGGCATGGTTCCCAACACATTGGAGGATTGGGTAATGGCCAGAAGCTTGGTCTTGGCCGTAATTTTTTCTTCGATTTCTTTTTTCGGAATCTCTTTGTTTTCGTCAATGTAGAGATAAACCAGTTTCGCGCCGGTTTTTTCCGCCACGTATTGCCAGGTCACGAGGTTGGCGTGGTGTTCCATAATGGACAGAACGATCTCATCGCCTGCTTTGAGGTTTTCAAGACCCCAGCAGTAGGCGAGAAGGTTGAGCCCTTCCGTGGCGTTTCTGGTAAAGACGATTTCTTCCACGCTGTTTGCGCCGATAAAGTTTTTCACCGCTTCTCGGGCGCCTTCGTAGACTTCCGTGGCCGCCATGGACAGGCGGTGGGCGCCGCGGTGGGGCCCGCCGTTTTCATAGCTGTAGTAGCGGTTCATGGCTTCGATGACTTGTCTCGGCTTTTGCGTCGTAGCCGCCGAATCTAAATAGACCAGCGGTTTTTCTTTCGTAGACAGTTCCAGGAAGGGAAAGTCTTTGCGGATTTCTCTGATTTCACTACTTTGCAACATGATGTCGCCCCCCCATAATCCGTTCCAATTCCTCGTAGATGGCTTTGCGTTCCTCTTCGTAAATCACCGCGTCGATAACCGGGGCAAATTTCGCATCGATAATCATGCGCTCAGCCGTTTCGGTGTCGAAGCCGCGGGTGAGGAAGTAGTAGAGCATGTCCTGATCCAGTTTGCCGGCGCTGGCGGCGTGGTTGCCTTCCACGTCGTCTTCGTGGCTCAACAGGGCCGGCACGGAAATGCTGCGGGCCGTGGAATCCAGAAGAATGGCGAATTCTTCTTCGTTGCCCCGACTGTGTTTGGATCCTTCCAAAAAGTCGATGCGGCTCTTAAAGACTTTGTAGCTGTCTTCCATTAAGGCGCCGTCGACGATAAGGTTGCTGGTGGTGTCTTTGCCTTCGTGAATCATGTCGTAAATGAAGTCGTAGGCTTGGCCCTTTTTGCCCAGGTAGATGGACTGAATGTTTCCCAGGGAACCATCGCCCTTTAAGAAGCATTTCACATTGCTGGTTTCGTTGCCGTCGCCTAAGTGGAAGACGTAGGCGTCGAGCTTGGCGCCCTCTTCCAATATGGCGCCCATGGACAGGTAGTTGTCCACTTCCGCCTGATCGATATTCACGAAGTAGAGGCGGGCGACGCCGTTTTTCTTCACGTGAATGCGGCTTAAGAAGGAGCGGTAGCCGCCGGTTTTTTTGCTTCTGAAGCAGCCGGTCATGTGGGCTCCTTCTTCCACAATGAAGTCCATGGTAACCACTTCATCTTTCGTGCCTTCAAGGCTTTCGATGCCCATATCCACCGTGTCTTCGGCGACAATTTTCCGGTAGACGGTAGCGTGGTTGTCGTGGAGCTGAATCATTTCCGGGCTGATGCCGTAATTGTAGCCGTCGAAAACCGATTGGCCTTCGGCTTTTTTAACGCCTGCGGATTCCCGTGCCGCAACGTCGGTTTCGTTGACATTTAAATAGTCGTAAGTTTTGTATTCTAAAATATTTCCCTTGTGTGCCTTCATTAGCCAATGCTCCCTTCTAATTCCAAGGAGATGAGATTATTCATCTCGACGGCGTATTCCAGGGGCAGTTCCTTGGCGATGGGATCGGCAAAGCCTCGAACCACCGTGGCCCGCGCTTCTTCTTCGGGAATGCCGCGGGTCATAAGATAGAAGATGACCTCGTCGGAAATGCGGCCGATTTTTGCTTCGTGACCGAAGTCTACGTCCCTGTTGTGAATGTCGATGGCGGGAATCGTGTCCTGACGACTCATGTCATCGAGCATGAGGGATTCGCAGGAGACGGTGGATTTCGTGTGCTTGGCATGATCCGCCACTTTCACGAGTCCGCGGTAGACGCCGATGCCGCCGCCTTTTGAAATGGATTTCGATTGAATGGAGCTTTTGGTGTCGTTGGCCGCGTGAATGACTTGGGCGCCGGTGTCGATGTTTTGGCCGGCCCCGGCAAAGCTGATGCCGGTGTATTCGTTTTGCGCACCGTCGCCTACTAAGACGCTCATGGGATAGAGCATGCTCACCTTGGAGCCGAAGGAGCCGGAGACCCATTGGATTTTGCCGTTTTTGCCGACAATGGCTCGCTTGGTGTTTAGGTTGTACATATTTCTCGACCAGTTTTCGATGGTGGAGTAGCGCAGGGTGGCGTCGTCTTTGACGAAGAGCTCTACGGCCCCGGCGTGTAGGTTCAGGGCGTTGTATTTCGGCGCGGAACAGCCTTCGATAAAGTGGCATTTGGCGCCTTTTTCGATGATGATGAGGGTGTGTTCGAATTGGCCCGCCCCCGGCGCGTTTAAGCGGAAGTAGGACTGCAGAGGCACGTCTACATCCACGCCTTCGGGGACGTAGACGAAGCTGCCGCCGCTCCATACGGCGTAGTGCAGGGCGGCGTATTTGTGCAGATTCGGGTTGATGCACTTGCCGAAGTATTCCTTCACGATGTCTTCGTATTCGTGGAGGCCCGTTTCAAAATCCGTGTAAATAACCCCTTGATCCAACAAGTGTTGTTGAATGCTGTGATAGACCACTTCCGAGTCGTATTGGGCGCCGACGCCTGAAAGCATGGCTTCTTTTTCCGCCTCGGGAATGCCCAATTTGTCGAAGGTGCTGCGGATTTCTTCCGGCACGTCCTTCCAATCGGCGGCCAAATCCGCGTCGGGACGAATGTAGGTGATGACCTTGTCCATGTCCACTTCCGACAGATCCGGTCCCCAGTCGGGATTTTTCTTTTCGTTAAAGATCTTTAAGGCTTCCAGACGCTTTTCAAGCATCCAAGCCGGTTCGTTTTTCTCGGCGGAAATTTGGCGCACGATGGATTCGTTAAGGCCTTGTTCCGTCTTTTTGCGATAGGTGAAGGGATTTCTTTCGTCGTAAATCCCCCGGTCCATGTCTTGAATTTCTGTCTTCTTACGCATGTTGCCCATCCTTAATCCAGCCGAAGCCTTCTTCTTCGATGCGATCGATGATTTCGTCGCCGCCTTCGGCGACGATGCGGCCGTTGTTAATGACGTGAACGAAATCCGGGTGGATTTCCTTCAGGATTTCCCGGTGGTGCGTAATAATAATGGCGGATTTTTCGCCGTCCAGGTATTCCTTTAAGCCGCGGCTCACGGTGGCGACGGCATCCACGTCGAGGCCCGAGTCCGTTTCGTCTAAAATGGCGAGTTTCGAATCGAGCATTAAGAGTTGAAGGATTTCCGTCTTTTTCCGTTCACCGCCGGAGAAGCCCACATTTAAATAGCGGCCGGCGTATTCCGGCTTCATGTCCAGAAGCTCCATTTTCTTTTCCAGGGCCTTTTTAAACTTCACGATGGATGTTTTTTCGCCGCGAGCCAAGAGGGCTTGGCGAATAAAGTTTTCCACGCTGATCCCCGGAATTTCGTAGGGGGTTTGGAAGCTTAAATACAGGCCGCGACGGGCGCGCTTGTCTGTGGATTCGTCGGTGACGTCGTCGCCTTCGAAGTAAATCTTGCCTTCGGTCATGGTGTAGGCCGGGTTGGCCATAATGACATTGGCCAGGGTGGACTTCCCGCTGCCGTTGGGGCCCATAATGACGTGTACTTCGCCTTTGTTGACCTCCAGGTTCATGCCGTTTAAAATTTGTTTTTCTCCTGCAGAGGCGCGTACGCCTTCTACCTTCAATAATGCATTCATCTATTCAACTTTCCTCCTATATCCGATTATTTCTGTATGATATCCTTTTTTACTATAACATGGTTGGGAAATACCGTCAATATAGACCTTTTCGGCCTTTTTGTTATAATAGCTTTATGTGTATTTCGAGTAAAATTTTAAATTGGTACGCACCGGAGGACCGTGGATTGCCTTGGCGAAAAACGAAAGATCCCTACGCCATTTGGGTCTCTGAAATTATGCTTCAGCAAACCCA
The DNA here is from genome assembly GCF_037892835.1 of Peptoniphilus sp. HCN-40583. Taxonomy (NCBI): domain Bacteria; kingdom Bacillati; phylum Bacillota; class Tissierellia; order Tissierellales; family Peptoniphilaceae; genus Peptoniphilus; species Peptoniphilus sp. HCN-40583. The sequence continues at coordinate 2,139 of NZ_JBBKBU010000042.1, read as the reverse complement.
AGCGAACACGGTGATTCCCTATTACGAGCGCTTTATGGCGGCCTTTCCCACGGCAAAGGATTTGGCACAGGCGGAGGAGGAGGCTCTTTTAAAGCTTTGGCAGGGCCTGGGCTATTACCGCCGGGCGAAGCATTTAAAGGCCGCGGCAGAGATTGTGGCCCGAGAGGGCATGCCCCGGGACTTTGCCGGCTTAAAGGCCCTCCCCGGCATCGGCGAGTACACGGCGGCAGCCATTGCATCCATCGCCTACGGGGAGGCGGTGGCGGCGGTAGACGGGAATCTTTTGCGCATTTTCAGCCGCCTCTATAGAATCGATGAGAAGATCGACAAGGCGGCGGGGAAGCGGCTGATTTTTAATCTGGCCAACGAGGCCATTTCCCGGGATCGGCCCGGGGATTTTAATCAGGCCATGATGGATTTGGGGAATAAAATCTGCACCCCCACATCTCCGGCCTGCGGCCACTGCCCCATAGGCGAGCATTGCGAGGCCCATAAAGCAAACTGCGCCGAGGACTACCCGAAAAAGACGCCGAAGAAGAAGCAAAAAGAAGAGGATGTGACGGTGCTTCTTTTGGATCTGGGGGGCCGCTTTTTTATCGAGAAGCGCACCGGCGGGCTCTTGGCGTCCATGTGGGGCTTTCCCACCATCGAAGGGCACCTTCGGCCGGAGGATGTCATGAAGCTTTTGGCGGAGTCGGATTTCGTCGTGAATGATGCAAAAAAGATGGCCGCCTACCGCCACATCTTTTCCCACCGCATATGGAATGTGTGGGTCTATTACGCCCACGTGGAGTCCCTCTTTGCCGCGGAAGATGCCCGCATCTGGGCCACGAAGGAAGCCCTTGAAACTGTGTACGCCATACCGTCGGCCTTTGCGCCGGCACTGGAGGTCATTGATGGAATGGATTGAATCCTACGAACCGAAAAATGAAAAAGAAGCCGAGGACAGGGCCCATTTGCTGCTCTTGGATCCCTCCCTTATTGCAACGGATCGCTCGGCCCCTTACCACTACACCACTTCGTCTATGGTTATGGATTTTGAGGCGGATAAGCTCTTGATGATTTATCATCCCATTTACAAATCCTTCTCCTGGCCCGGCGGCCACGTGGAGGAGGGGGAGGATCTCTTTTATTCCGCCCTTCGGGAGCTTTACGAGGAGACGGGGATTCTCTATGTGAAGCCCCTCTCAGAAGGGCCTCTGGCCTTGGAGCTCATGCCCGTTTCCGCCCACATTCGAAAGGGCGAAGCCGTGGACAGCCACTTCCACATTAATTTTTGCTACGGCTTTGTGGGCCACGAAGACGACACCTTGCTTGAAGTGAAGGACAATCGCAAGTGGGTGCCTATAAGGGAACTGGACACCTTTGTCTCCGAAGCCCATATGCTTCCTATATACGAAGATTTAATCGAAAGGATGCGAGGGATTTATGAAAAATAAAGCTTGGTCCGAATCCCTGCTCTTCGCCACCTTTCTCACCTTGGCCGGCGGCCTGCAAGACGGCTATTCCTACGCCCTTCGGGGGAAGGTCTTCGTCAACGCTCTTACGGGCAATGTGGTGCTCATGGCTTTTAACTTGGCCGAGGGAAATTTCCCCGCCATGCTCCGCTACTTTATTCAAATCGCATCTTTCGCCCTCGGGGTCTATGTCTCCGGCCGCGTGGCCTTTGCCGAAAAAAGGCGCATGGGCCTGCACTTTAAGCAGCGGATTTTGGCCGTGGAGATTCTTATTCTCATCGTCGTCGGCTTTCTTTCCAGCGAATTCGACAGCCTGGCCAACAGTATGATGGCTTTCTCCTGCGGCATGCAGGTGAATACCTTCAGAAAATTCGCAGACATTAACGCCGCCACCACCATGTGCGTGGGCAATGTGCGCACCATTATGCACAATTTGGCGGGCTACCACCACACCAAAGGCCTCGTCCACCGGGACACGAGCCGCACCGTGCTTTTTATCGTATGTATCTTTTTTATCGGCGCCCTTATCGGCGGTCTGTTCTTTTCCCTTTTGGGCCTTAAGACCATTTGGCTTTCCGCCGCTTTTCTCGCCGTCTCCTTTATGATTCTTCACATAGACCCCACCATTCGCACCTAATGGCACGGGTTTTACCAGCGAAAAAGGCACGCCCCTCAGCGTGCC
>NZ_JBBKBU010000041.1:0-8539 GCF_037892835.1 Peptoniphilus sp. HCN-40583 | reverse complement strand
AGACCGCACGATGCGGTCTTTATTTGTTTGCGGCGAGACTTCCGGCTCATGGCAAAGGCTCTGCTTGTACTACCGGATGTGGCAATTACGAAGCGGGTCTCTGCCCTGTGGTACCCTATAAAAACTGCAGACTGCTGCTTATGGTCGTTTTTCTTTTGATCTATAATGGGTCGAGAGAGGTGAAGACATGAAGAGTATTTCGACGAAGAAGTTGACGATGATGGCCATGTTTATGGCGCTGACCACGGTGGCGACGATGATGATTCAAATCCCCATTCCCGCCACGAAGGGGTATTTAAATGTGGGGGACACGGTAGTGATCGCATCGGCGCTGTTAATGGGCAAGATGGCCGGCGGGCTGATCGGCGGCATCGGCTCGGCCCTGGCGGATCTTTTGTCGGGCTACGGCTATTACGCTCCCATTACTTTGGTGGTGAAGGGGCTGGAAGGCTTTGTGGCAGGGCTCTTGCACGAAAAGACGCGGCTGAGCTTTATCCTCTGCGGTTTGGCCGGGGGCGTAGTTATGGCTGTGGGCTATTTGCTCGCGGAAGGATTTATTCTTTATAATTTCCCCACGGCCATTGCAAGCTTTGTGCCCAATTTGATTCAGGGGATCGGCGGTGCCTTGTTGGCGGACATTCTTTACCCTGTTTTGAATCGCGCCATGGGCGAAAAGGGTGCGGCATAATTTCATAAAACATGGTTTACGGCCCGTCGGATGTCCGGCGGGCTTTGTTGCACAAAAAAACGGCGCCTTTTCGGGCGTCGTTTCTGTATTCATCAGTCGGAGGCACCGCCGATAATCATTTTGCCTTGGCGCATGAGGTAGAAGTGGTTGTTCATGCCAAGGGCGCGGTGGAAGGTTTTGTCGGATGGGGGCGATTGATGGAGGCTGTCGTCGCCAAAGATCCGTTCCATGTATTTGCCCAGGTTTTCTTCTTTGCCTGCGCTGTTTTTTAATCGATAGTTTTTGCCGCTCCACACCACGGTCATGCCGGATTTCGAGGGCAGGTAGCGGACTCTGCGGCCCTCGTCTTCGTATTTCAGAATGGTGATGGGGTAGGTCTCCGGCGTGGGATCCGTCGTGAGGCGGATGGAATCGCCTTCGACATTGAGCTTCATGTGTTTCGCATCGACGAAGCAGTTGATGGCAATGTAGGCTTTGTTCCCGCGGATTATATAATTGTCCATGGCGTACATGCCGAAGTTCAGTCCGTCGGTGGACGTGACGTAGCGGCAGTCGTAGGTGATGCCGAAGCCGTCTTTGGCCTTCATATTGATCGTAAGGTCCAGGGGATCGTCGCTAAAAGTCATGCCTTCTTGTTTATAGCTCATGGCCATGGCTTTGGCAAAGGCATCGGCCCGAACGTAGAGCTGTCCCTTTTCGGCGAAGGCTTTAATTCGCCCCTTATCCTGTCCGTCGAGGAAGAGGGCCATGTCTTTCGCGCCGAAGCGATTGACATAGGGCACGGGCTCTTCGTTTCCGATAATGGCGGCCCGATCGCCATCGTCCCAGCGCACAGGGTAGCCGAAGAGTTCGGCGATGGCGCGCAGGGGCACGTAGGTGTAGTCGTTTCGAATTTCCGCCGCAACATCGGTGGTGGAAAGCTGATTGCCGTTGGCGTAAATGGCGCGGCTGCCGATTTTTACGCTGAAGGTGGGCATGTTTTTCACGCGATCGTTGGCCGGGGCCATGGTTACCTTGCGCTCAGCGCCGTTCCAGGTGACGTCGAAGCCGAAGCTTTCGGAGATCAGTCGCAAGGGCACCATGACGCGGCCTTGTTTAATGTAGGGCATGTCTTCGCCGCCGGCCGGATTGGAGCCGTTGATCCACAGGGTGAAGTCGGCGGCGTATGCGGCGGGCGCCGCAAAGAAAAGGAGGGCCAGGGTAAAGAGTAGGGTCAGGCGTTTTTTCACGGGAATCATCCTTTCTTGTTTTTACTACCGATGTAGCTGTTTATTTTGTCGTTGGCCAGATTTTTCGGAAGCAAATAGGCCTGAGTGGCGTCCTTGTAAAAGAGGTAGAGGTAGTTTTCGTTTGCGATGACGGAGCGGATGTCGTCGTAGCTAAACTTCACGTCGCCGTCTGTGATGCCTTCCTCGGTGATGACCACATGGTGTTCGCCGATGGGCAGGTCTTTTTCCATTTTGCGAATCAGTTTTCTGAGCTTTTTCTGCATGCTGCGGTTAAAAAAGAAGCGGTAGAGAAGGGGCCAAAGGGTTATGGCGGCGCCCAGGGGATAAAGCCCTTCGACGGGTTTTTTCGTGGCGATGTAAAAGATGGGAATGGCGACAAAGACGGCGATGGGGACGAGCATTTGAATGGTCATGCTGCGCTTGGCCGTGGGGTTGTGTTTAAATAAATGCCATTGGTAGGCAAAGTAGTCGTCTTCGGTAATGGTAAATGCTTTGTTCATGAAGCCTCCTTTCGGTCGTTGTTTTATAAATTTATTGTACTGAAGGAAATGGGGCCTTGCAAGGTGTTTCGCGGCTTTAAACGTGGTAAGATAGTCATAAGCAAAGGAGGGGATTTAATGGCCTATGTAGAATTTATTGAATCGACGAAAACCTACGGCGCGGGATCGGCGAAGACCGTGGCCAATGACAAGATTTCTTTTTCCGTGGAAAAAGGGGAGTTTGTCGTCATCGTCGGCCCGTCGGGGGCGGGGAAGTCTACGATTTTAAATATTTTAGGCGGCATGGACACCAACGATTCCGGCCAGGTCTTGGTGGACGGCAAGGACATTGCGGCCTTTTCCGACCGGGAGCTCACTACGTATCGGCGAAAGGACGTGGGCTTTGTCTTTCAATTTTATAATTTGATCCCCAATCTCACGGCTCTGGAAAATGTGGAGCTGGCCAATGCCATTGTGGAGGACGCCCTGGACGCGGAAATGATTTTGAAGCGAGTGGGCCTGGGCGAGCGAATGAACAATTTCCCGAGCCAACTTTCCGGCGGGGAGCAGCAGCGGGTGGCCATTGCCCGCGCCCTGGGGAAGAATCCCAAGCTGCTTCTCTGTGACGAGCCCACCGGGGCTTTGGATTACAAGACCGGGAAGAAGGTGCTCCTTCTCTTGGAGGAAAGCTGCCGCAAACACGACCACACCCTCATCGTCATTACCCACAACCGGGCCATTGCCGATGCGGCGGACCGTGTGATTGAAATCAGCGACGCCAAGGTGCGGGCCATGTATTTAAACGAGCACCCCGTGCCCATTGAAGAAATCGAGTGGTAGTATGGATGCGAGACAAAAAGATTTTATACGGGAGATTACCGGCCACAAGATGCGCTTCTTCTCCCTCTTGGCCCTGGTCCTATTAGGGGTCTTCGTTCTCGTGGGCCTCACGGTCACCGGGCCCATTATGCGCCGCACCGTGGCCGACACCTTGAAGAAATCCAATGCCTACGATTTGCGCCTCGCCGCATCCGACGGCTTGGAAGAGGAAGATTTGCGCCTTATCGACGACATGGAAGGGGTGCGGGGAAAGGAATATTTCCACACGGGCTATTTAACCACGAAGGAATTAAAGACCCTCTACCTCTCCTCCCTTCCGAAGCGGATCAGCCGCCCTCTGTTAACGGAAGGTCGCTTGCCCCGTGAAAAGGACGAGATTCTTCTGGACCCTACCTTGAAGAGCACCTACAAGCTCGGGGATACCGTGGTCTTCGAAAAGGAAGAGGACCTTCTGGACGAGGGCGCGCCGCCCATGATGGCGGGCTATACCTTTAAGGTGGTGGGCTTTGCCACGAGCCCCGTGTTTTTGGACAAGTCGGATAAGGGAACCACGCCTAAGGGCGACAAGATCGACGGCTTCGGCTACGTCGTACCCTTGGCTTTTCAGGACCCTACCATTACGGAGGTGCATTTTCTCTTCGATGACCTAAAGAATCTTCCCGTCTACAGCGAGGAATATAAAGCGCTGAACACCGCCCACCGAAAGGAATTTCGCCACCGCTTCAAAAATCGGGGCGACGCGCGGCTGGATGCGCTGTTGGCGGACAAGCGAAAGGACATCGACGAAGGGGAAGCGGACATAAAAGAAGGCTACGACGAATTGGATCGTGGCCTGGAAAAAATCGATGCAGGGGAGCGGAAGCTGGATCGCGGCGCCCGCGCCCTCCGGGACAATCGGGCGAAGTTTGCTCGGGGCCTCTCCCAAGGGGAAAAGAAATTGGCCGAATCCCGAGACAAGCTGAATCAGGCGCGAAAGAGCATTCTCTTTCAGGAAGATCAGTTAAGTAGCGGCGAAAAGGCCCTTCTCGACGGGAAAAATGCCATTGCTGCCGCCATGAGCGACATTCAGGGCAAGGAAAGCGAAGCCCGCGGAGGCATGGCCCGCGCGGACACGGCCATGGATCAGATTTTAAAGGAAGAAGCGGCGCTGAACGAGGCGAAGCGGAAGCTCGAGGCGGGGACGATCCCCGAGATGCCCAATGTCAATCTGCCGGAGCTGCCCTTTTCTGCCGCGCAAATCGCCGATGCCCAAGGGAAAGTGGCCGCCGCCAAGGCCGCACGCCCGGCGAAGGCGGAAGATGTAGATAATAAGACTGCCGCGGTGCAAGCAGCCCAACAGGCTTACGATGCGAAAGCCTCCTCCATTGATGTGAACGGCATTAGCGGAAAAATAGCCGCGTTGGATAAGCAATTGGCCGAGCTAAATAAACAGTTTCAAAAGGCAACAGAAGAGGGCGCGGATACCACAGAGATCCAAGCACAAATTTCGCAAAAGAAAAGCGAAAGGGATGCATTGCAGGCACAGCTTAAGGATCCAGCCCTCGCATCGGCAAAGCAGGCCCTCGATGCCGCCTCGGCTGAATTGACGAAGGCGAAGGCCGCCCTCGCCGAAACCGACGGCACCATCGCCAAGTACACGGAAATGATTCAGGGCCAAATGAAGGTGCAGGCCGCCCGCGACATGACGGCGGAGAAAATCCGCGCCCAACAGGAACTTCTGCGTAAGAAAAAAGAAGAACTGGAGGCCGCCAAGCGGGACCTCGCAGAAAAAGAAGCCTTCCTTATGGAAAAGAAGCGGGAGACGGCGGCGGGCCGCGCCAAGGCCGAAGAGGCTCTCGCCGCCATTGAAGCGGGGAAAGCCGAGCTGCGCCAAAAAGAAGGGGAATTAAGCGAAAAAGAAAAATCCCTTCTGGAAGGCAAGGCCGCCATTCTCGCCGCGAAAGATCAGCTCAGCGAAGGAGAAGATCAATACAAGAAGGGCACGTCGGATTTCGCCCGTGAAAAGGCGGATGGGCAGAAAAAGCTGGACAGTGCGGAAAAAGAACTTTTACGGGGCAGGAGCGATTTGGCCTCGGCTCGCGCCACCTACGAAAAGAAGCGGGCCGACGCCTTAAAAGATTTGGTAAAAGGGCAGGAAGATGTGGACCGGGCGAAGGAACTGCTCACCATTTTGAAAAAGCCGGATTATAAAATCACGCCCGTTAACGAAGAAATGCGCACCTTCGTCTTCTTAGACTACGCCCATCGGGTAGACAAGCTTTCCGCCGTGTTCCCCGTCTTCTTCTTTGCCATCGCCATGCTCCTCGCCTCCACGGTCATGAACCGCATGGTGGACGACGACCGCATGGTCATCGGCACCTACAAGGCCCTGGGCTACAACAACGGCGCCATCGCCGACAAATACGTGCGCTTCGGCACCTTGGCCGCCCTTCTCGGCGGCATTCCCGGCGCCTTCTTGGGCAATTACCTGCTGAGTAAGGTCATCGCCGATGCCTATTTGGCCAGCGGCATCTTCGATCACCTCGCCATGGGCCTCTACCCCGGGCGCATCCTTCTCGCCATCCTCACAGGCATGGTGGCCACGGGCCTTGTGGCCTATGTAAGCGTGCGCCGCAGCCTGAAGCTAAAAACCGCCGCCCTCCTTATGCCCAAGCCCCCGGCCAAGGGCACGCGGATCTTCCTGGAACGGATCAAGTGGCTGTGGAGTCGCCTGTCCTTCTTCCAAAAAGTGACGGCACGCAATCTCTTCCGCGACAAAAAGCGCATGGCCATGACCATCGTCGGCGCTATGGGCTGCGTGGCCCTCTTGGTGTTGGGCTTCGGCATCCGCACTTCCGTGGACGGCCTGGTGGAAAAGCAATTTGACGTACTGAATCGGTACGACCACATGATTTTCTACGAGCCCCTTTTGGACAAAGACGCCCACAAAGCCTACAAAGAAAAAATCGCGAAGGATAAATACATTCGCGCCAAATGCAGCGCTTATGTGGAAACCCTGGCCGTGGCCGATGAAGGCTACATCGACCAGCCCGTGACCATGATCGTTCCCGAAAACGAAAAGGATCTGAAGCGGGTCATTACCTTGCGAAACAGAAAAACCGGCGAAAACATCCCCTTAAAAGGCGCCGTGATTACGGAAAAACTCGCCGCCATTAAAGGTGTGGAGGCAGGGGGCGTCATCGAAGTGAAAAACGACGACGACGTTCTCTACGACGTGCCCGTCGCCGCCATTGCCGAAGGCTACGCCGGCCACTATTTGTATATGGATCCGGATACCTACGAAGCGGTCTTTAAAAAGAGCTACAAGACCAATGCGGACCTCGTAAACGCTGCCGGAGCCGATGTGTCTCGCTACAAAGATTACGATTCCGTCGTGGCCCTCACCGGCATCGGCGACTTGCGCCACATGGTGGACGAAATCGCGGGGAATATTAATTTCATCGTCTTCGTTATCTTGGCGGCCTCTTCCACTTTGGCCGTGGTGGTCCTCTCTACCTTGACTAATATTAATATCGAAGAGCGGCGCCGGGAAATTTCCACCATTCGCGTTTTGGGCTTCCACCCGAAAGAAGTCACCCGCTACATTTACAGAGAGACGGGCACATTAACGGCGGTGGGTATTCTCCTGGGCTTTGTCGTGGGCAAGGGGCTGCACCTCTTGGTCATTCGCGTCGTCGTGCCGGACTTCGCCATGTTGGATCCCACACTGGGCCTTTTAAATTACCTCTTGCCCGCCGTGATTACCGTGGTGATTTCCGTGCTCCTTATGGGCTACTTCCACAGAAAACTCAAGACCATCGACATGGTGGAAGCCTTAAAAGGCGTGGAATAACTTGACTCCATGCTTTTGAAATGGTAGTATAGTGGAATGGAAAAAGGGCCGGAGTGCCCTTTTTCATTTATGCAGAAACAATAGGAGGTGGAAGATGGAAGAAAACAGAATGGGCTATGAGCCGATACCGAAGCTTTTGATGAGTATTTCTCTGCCCATTGCCTTGTCCATGCTCGTGCAGGCTTTGTACAATATCGTGGACAGCATCTGGGTCTCCCGCTTAGGGGAAAAGGCCCTGGCGGCGGTAAGCATGGCCTTTCCCATGCAAATGCTTATTAACGCCTTTTCCATCGGCGTCGGCGTGGGCATGAACGCCCTTCTGAGCCGCCACTTAGGGGCGAAAAATCAGCGGGAAGCCAATCTCTGCGCCCAACACGGCCTTTTGTTAAATATGGTCGTCGCCGTGCTCTTTGCCGTTTTCGGGACCATGGCCTCGACGCAGTTAATCGGCATGCAAACCGCCGATCCTGAAATTTTAAAAGAAGGGGTGCGCTATTTAGACATCTGCTTCCTCTTCAGCGTGGGCCTTTGCGGCCAGATCTGCATGGAGCGGCTGTTGCAGTCCACGGGGCTCGCCCTCTACAGCATGTTCACCCAGCTTTTCGGCGCGGTGCTGAACATTATTCTGGATCCCTTCTTTATTTTCGGCTGGGCCTTCTTCCCGAAACTGGGCGTCGCTGGGGCGGCGGTGGCCACGGTAAGCAGCCAAATCATCGCCTTTCTCTTCGGCCTCTATTTGAATTTCAAGCGGAACAAGGAATTGAACCTCCTTCAAGACCACTTCCACATTAACGGCGCCATAATTAAGGGCATTTTAGCCGTGGGCATTCCTTCGGCCATTATGATCTCCGTAAACTCCCTGTCCGTTTTTTTGATCAACGCCATTCTCGCCGTCTTCGGCGCCGCCGCCGTGGTGGCCCTCGGGATCTATTTCAAGGTGCAAAGCTTCGTCTTTATGCCCATCTTCGGCATGAACAACGGCCTCGTGCCCATTATCGCCTACAACTACGGCGCCGGGCATCGGGAGCGAATCTACGAAGTCATTAAGCTGGCCTATAAAGTGGCCCTCATTGTCATGAGCGCGGGCTTCATCATCTTCCAAGTTTTCCCGGCACAGCTCATGGGCTTCTTCGATCCCTCGCCGGAGCTTCTCTCCATCGGCGTCGTGGCGTTGAGGATTATTTCCGTGAGCTTCATCTTCGCCGCCGTGAGCATTATCAGCTCCGGGATCTTCCAATCCCTCGGCAACGGCCTCTTGAGCATGATCGTGAACCTGGTTCGTCAGCTGATCTTTATCGTGCCCTTGGCCTATCTCTTTTCAAAGACCGGCGTCTTGGCCTATGTGTGGCTCGCTTACCCCATTGCGGAACTCATGGCCATGCTCATCGCCATCGCCTTTATGAAAAAGGTCAACGAAACTGAAATCAAACCCATTGTGGAAAAAGATTAATCGGTGCACCACACGGTGCAC
>NZ_JBBKBU010000040.1:0-9447 GCF_037892835.1 Peptoniphilus sp. HCN-40583 | reverse complement strand
CAAGCTAAAATTTGATAAAAAAAGAAGCAGATCCCCAAGGGCTGCTTCGTCAATTTTTCGTAAGTGTCCGTACACTTACTGTGCTTGCTACAAAAGAATGATTAGGGTAGCAAGCATTAAGCAAGTTTTGAATTTCTTTGTTCATTATATCAAAAAAAGGGGTTTATCAGTAGTGTTTGTGAAAAATAAATGCCATGAATACTTTTTTTCTTGAATTCAAATATACTAAGTGCTACAATATAACTTAGTTATATTTGAAGAAAGGAGGAGTAAATCGTGGCTAATGGTGATTACGAAGCAACTCATAAAAAAATATTGGATTGTGGAAAGAATATTTTTAAAACACAAGGATTTGAAAAAGCTAATTTAAGAGCAATCTGCAAAGCGGCGGGTGTAACTACAGGTGCTTTTTATGGTCATTTTGAAGATAAGGAAGCTCTTTTCACCGAATTAGTAGAGCCAATCGTGAATCAGATACAAAGTTCTTATGCCATGTATGAAGATGAGAGCTTTGATGTTTATAAAAGAGAAAATCATATAAAGAAAGAAACTATTTCCAAGATTTTGGAATCAAAAGCACAAGGTGCTATTAAAATGGTTCTATATTTCTTTGAACATAAAGATGCATTTGAATTACTGGTCTTTGGTTCTTATGGAACAAAATTTAACAACTTTTTAGACGGAATTATTGAGAAAGAAGATAAAAATCACTTTGAAATTTTAAGTATGATATACGGAGCGGATCATGTAAATAATGTGATAACTAATAGAGGAATTCATCTAATCAACCATGCGTACTTTTATGCATTATCGGAAGTAGCAGTTCATTCTAAAAGTAAAGAAGAAGTGAAATTGAATGCAACTTTGATTTCGGAGTTCTTTAATGAGGGATGGAAAAAGATACGAGGAATATAGAAAATTTTTTTTACCCGAAACATAACTTAGTTATATTTCGAGATCTCAGAAGAATAAAAATAAAACCGGATATTGTTTCTGTATGAAAATAGAAATATATCGAATTGAAAAAACAAGGAGGACAAAATTATGAATTTAAAAGGTATTGTAAAAATAGCAGTATTTTCTGTTATTGGGTTTGTATTAACAATGGGATTAGGTTTTTTGACGGGATCGTTTGGGATGCTTCCAAGTTTATATTTATCATCAGCCCTGCCAACAATTATTGTAGCACCGGTCTTTGTTATTATGTGTAAGCAGGTCGGGCAAAGAGGTACAGCATTTTTATACTTCCTATTGATGGGTGTTTTCTATGTTCTCATGGGAATGTGGCCAGTAATTGCTGTTTGTGCTATTGCAGGACTTTTAGCAGAACTTGTAATTGGTAAAAAGGAAAATTATGAGAATAAGAATATGAAGATTGGGGCTGCGTTTGGAGCAGGTATGTTCATATATTCCTTACATGCTATGTATTTTACGTTTGTATTTGGCGTAGAAGGACTTACAAAGCAATTTCCAAAGATGTTTACAACCGATTACGCAACATTCCTTTACAATTTTTACACACCTAAAAATATCTTGATTTGTTTATTGATTGCAATTGTGGCTTCAGTTATAGGTGCCTATTTTGGAACATATATTTACAATAAATTTTTTAGTGATAGGAAGAAAAAAAGTGTTTTGTAGAGATGAAAAAAATAATATAAACAAATACCAACTATCAGACAAAATCAACCCGCTTACTATAGTTGGGTTGATTTTGCTATTTTCTGTTGTTTTAACAATAGGAGAACAAACCCAATACTTATTTTCCCTTATTTTTGTTTTAGGACTGTTATCCTTATTTTCAATTAAAAAAGCATTTAGAACAATATTTTCATTGCTTATAGTATGGGGACTTATTTATTTACTAAAACCCCATTTAGGAAATGTTTTGATCGGCTCTATATATACAATGCTACTTATAGTGTTGAAATTTGCTCCACTTTTCATCTTGGGAAGAGTTCTGTCTTCATATAGCTCTTCGCATCTAATTGCTGCATTTAGAAAAATTGGAATTGATGGTGGAATAGGTATAGGAATCACAGTATTTTTTCGTTTTATTCCGGAAATCTCTATTAGGATGAAGGAAATAAATAATGGTATGAAAATTAGAGGATTTAAAGCAAGCATTTTCAAACCAATTAGAACATTTGAATTATATTTTGTTCCTCTTATGTATAAGTGCATAGACATAAGTGATACCTTAACTTGTTCAATTATATCAAAAGGAATTGAATACGATGGGAAAAAAACAAGTCTTCATGAGGTGAAAATTACATTTATTGATATCTCAATGATAGTAGGAGGGATGATTTTGTTGGGGGCGAGTTTATGGAAAATATTTTAGAGGCAGAAATAAGATCCTTTCATTATGGAGAGGAGTTGATATTAAAAAATTTAAAAATGTCTATAAAGAAAGGCGAAATTGTAGTCTTAACAGGTCTTTCCGGATGCGGAAAAACAACACTTCTAAGATTACTAAACGGACTTATTCCATCTTTTTATGATGGTGATTTGGACGGAGAAATCAAGATTTTAGGGAAGACAATAACGGAATATAAAAAGGGAGAGTTAGCTAAATATATTGGCAATGTATTTCAAAATCCTAAAGATCAATTTTTTTGTGATGTCGTTGAAGATGAAATTGCTTTAGTGGGTGAAAATTTGGGCTTAGATAGGGCTACATTAAAAGAAAAGGTTGAAGAAGCAATGGACTTATTAGGAATAAGCCATATTAGCAAAAAATCTATTTTTGAATTATCGGGAGGAGAAAGGCAAAAGGTAGCTATAGCTGGAACTCTTATCTATGATACGGATATTATTTTTTTTGATGAGCCATCAAGTAGTCTCGATTACGATAGTATAAAACACTTCAGTGAAATACTTCTCAGATTGAAGACGATGGGAAAGACAATAATTATAGCGGAACATAGACTATATTATTTAAAAGAGATTTTTAGCAGGTTGATTTATATAAAAGATGGTATAATATGTGGTATTTTTCCGAATGGGAGTCTTAGTAATGATAAATGTAAGGAACTTGAGTTAAGAACACTTAATGAAAGAGAATTGGTATCAAAAATAGAACCAATTGTAGCTGAAAGCTACATAAAATTAAATAACGCTTGTATCCATCAAGGGAAAAGAACCTTGATAAAAAACTTAACCTTTCAGGTTGGGAAAAGCGAAATAATGGGAGTTATTGGTCCTAATGGTATTGGAAAAAGTACTTTAGCAAAAGCATTATGCGGGTTATCTGAAAAATACTTAGATGTAAACTATGGGCATAAACAAAAGGAAAGGCTCAGAAACTCATACTGTGTATTACAAGATGTAGATGCTCAGATTTTTTTAGACACCGTAGAAAATGAACTGATATTTTGTAAAGATAAAAATTCAGAAAGTGATTTAGAAGAAATCCGTAACTACTTAAAAGATACAGATTTGTGGCATAAAAAAACCAATCATCCGCAGAAATTATCCGGGGGACAAAAACAACGATTGGCAATTATCACTTCATTTTTATCAGGTCGTAAGCTAATAATTTTGGATGAACCAACATCAGGGCTTGATTATAAAAGCATGAAAATCATGTCCGATTTAATGACTGAAAAAGCAAAGGAGATTCCAATTATAATAATTACTCATGACTTAGAGTTGTTATTTAAAACCTGTCATTCCGTCTTAATGCTCGGCGATAAGGATTATAAAAAAATATCTGTAAAGGGAAATGAAGCGTTAATCATGGATTTTATGGATAAAAAAGGAAATTTATTGAAGGAGAAAAACTATGTTAAATAAGGTTTTTGAATATGCAGGTTCGCATAAAAAATCAATTCACTTAGCAAGTTTTATTATGCTTATTAGTGTAATTATGGGTGTGCTGCCCTTTCTATTTGCATATCAGATTATCAATCCTCTTATTTTAGGTGAGCAATTAGAATTTGAAAGACTTGCTATTTTATTGATCAGTATTTTAGTTTGTTTATTGTTGCAAGCTGTCTTAGGAGGTTTAAGTCTTAATGTATCCCATAAAGCAGCATACAACACGCTACTTGGACTTCGAACATCCTTACAGAAAAAAATGGAAGATCTGCCATTGGGTGTTGTTGAAGAAAAAGGGACTGGTACAATCAAAAAAATGTTCGTGGATGATATTGGCAGTTTAGAAGTGCTTTTAGCTCATTCACTTCCTGAAGGAATAGCGAACCTAATTGTACCTATTATGGTTTATATTTCAATGTTTTTTATTGACTGGAGATTAGCGTTAATGTCATTAGCTTCTATTCCGATTAGCATTCTTGCAATGATGATTATGTACTCTGTAGGTATGAAACAAATGGGACCATATTATATGGCAAGTGGAAAAATGAATAATACCATTATTGAGTATGTAAACGGAATGGAAGTTGTAAAAGTATTTAATAAGCAAACAGAGTCTTATGAACGCCTTTCTAAAGATATCAGTAATTACAGAGATTATGCACTTGCTTGGTATAAGACGGCATGGCCATGGATGGCGTTATACAGTGCCTTACTTCCATGCACGATTATTTTAACATTGCCGCTTGGTGGTTACTTTGTATATATGGGCTATGCAAGCCTTTCTAACTTAATATTGGTATTATGTCTTTCATTAAGTATAGGCTTACCACTACTGAAAGCTCTCGGATTCTTACCAACTATGCCGCAGTTAAATTATAAAATTTCTGCTTTAGAACAAGCCTTAAATATGGCTCCTTTAAAACAGGGAGAAAATGATTTTAAGGGAACAGGACAGACTATTTTATATGACAATGTTACCTTTGGCTATCAGTTAAGTAGGATGGGAGAAAATGGACAGCCTGAAACCTATATTAAGAATGTTATTCATAATGTTAGTTTTACGGCAAGAGCCGGCGAAAAAACAGCGATTGTTGGCGAATCCGGTTCAGGAAAAAGTACTTTGGCTAAACTTTTAATTCATTATTATGATGTTTTAGATGGAAGCATAAGTATTGGCGGACAAGACATACAGGATATAAGATTGGAATCACTCAACAAACAAATTTCTTATGTAGCACAAGACCAATATCTGTTTAATACCTCGCTTTTAGAAAATATTCGCATTGGTAATTTAGATGCCAGTGATGATGAGGTTATAGAAGCAGCTAAAAAAGCCCAGTGCATGGATTTCTTAAATAGACTTCCGAATGGTATTTGTTCTTTAGCTGGAGAAGCAGGAAAGATGCTTTCAGGTGGAGAAAGGCAAAGAATTTCATTAGCAAGAGCTATTTTAAAGAATGCTCCGATTGTTGTGCTTGATGAGGCAACAGCTTACGCAGATCCGGAAAATGAAGAAAAAATGGAAGCGGCTATTCGTGAACTTGTAAAAGGAAAAACCTTAATTGTTATTGCACATAAGTTGCCCTCTATTGTAGATGCGGATCAAATATTGGTTATGGATCATGGTCGTTTAGTTGCGAATGGAAAACATAAAGACTTATTAGAATCTTCAGCAGAATATCGTAAATTATGGGATGCGACACTATTTAGTAAAGATTGGAAAATCAGTAGAAAAGAAGGTGAAATGAATGTTTAGACTAATTTCAAGAATTTTAAATTTATCAGGTAAATACAAAAACAGAATAAAGTCTGCATTTATATTTGCCTTTATTGAATCTATATTAAGTAAAATGCCTATATTTATTGCGTTTACCGTTTTGGTTGGATTTTATGAAAAAACGAATACCTCCAAAACTTTTCTATATGTAGGGGTGGGGCTTGTTTTAGTGGTTTTATTACAAGCAGTAGTTCACTTCTTAAGTGATAAATTACAAAGTGCAGCCGGCTTTATGATTTTTGCTGATAAAAGAATGGAGCTTGGTAATCATCTTAGAAAGCTTCCGATGGGATATTTTACAGCAGGTAATTTAGGGAAAATAAATTCTGTTTTAAGTTCGGACATGGCTTTTATTGAAGAAGTTTCCATGAGTACGATTGCCAATATGATGAGCTATGTATTATCAACACTTGTACTAACAGTATTCATGTTTGTTTTAGATTACAGAATTGGACTGATTGCGGTGTGTGTAACATTGGTTGCAACACTGATTGCAAATAGCATGAATAAGATGTCTTTATCGGAAGCAGCTATTAGACAAGAACAAAGTGAAAAACTAACAGATGCAGTTTTATCATTTGCTGAGGGCATAGGTGTCATTAAAAGTTACAACCTTTTAGGCGAAAATTCTAAATATCTTACAGATAATTTTGTATCTTCAAAGGACACATCTATAAAATTTGAAAATAAAATAACACCATGGACAACTGGATTAAATATTATTTATGGAATTGGCATTACATTTATTTTGGCAGTGGCTATATATCTTAATTATCAGGGAACATTGGGACTTCCCTATATGTTGGGGCTTATTTTGTTTGTGTTTGACTTATTTAGCCCTTTAAAAACACTTTATGGTGAAGCGACAAGGCTTACTGTAATGAACGCTGCTTTGGATCGTATTGAAGAAGTGTTAAATGAAACTGAACTACAAGATGTGGGCAAAAAACAAATTTCAAATTCTGATAACTCAGAACCTGAAATTTGTTTTAATCATGTTAAATTTTCTTATGGTGAAAAAGAGGTCTTGCATGATATGAGTTTCAAAATGAATAAGAATACAATGACGGCTTTAGTTGGGCAGTCCGGTGGAGGAAAATCCACAGTGGCAAATCTTTTGGCAAGATTCTGGGATGTAGACTCTGGAGAAATTTTGATTAGAGGAGTGAATATAAAGGATGTTTCACTGTCTGAATTGATGTCAGAAATCAGTATGGTTTTCCAGAGAGTTTATTTATTCCAAGATACAATTTTTAATAATATTGTTATGGGAAAAGAAAATGCAACTAAGGAAGAAGTTATAGAAGCCGCCCAAAAAGCAAGATGTTATGATTTTATTATGGCACTTCCTGATGGATTTGACACAATGATCGGAGAGGGAGGTGCAACTCTATCTGGTGGTGAAAAACAAAGAATTTCTATTGCTCGTTGCATATTAAAAGATGCTCCTATTGTAATTCTTGACGAGGCAACAGCAAGTGTTGATGTGGACAATGAAAGCTATATACAGGAAGCAATCAGTGAATTGGTAAAGAATAAAACATTATTAGTTATCGCTCATAGATTAAATACTATTAGAGATGCTGATAATATTATTGTAATCAAGGAAGGCAATATTGTAGAACAAGGAACCCATAATGAGCTGATTGCTTTAAATGGGATTTATAAAAATATGGTAGAGCTGCAAAATAAAAATAATGGCGTAAAAATACTGTAAGAAAATATTTATTATAAATGGAGGTAAGTACGTGAAACAGGATATGAAAGAACAACTTCTTACAAAAAGTCCATTATCTTTAATGTTTCAACTATCCATTCCGGCTGTAATCGGAATGATAGTTATAGGATTATATCCATTAATGGATGGAATTTTTGCAGGAAATATTATAGGACAAAGTGCAATGACCGCCTGCGGCGTTGCGATGCCACTTACTTTTTTTAACAGCGGGGTGTCTACACTTCTTGGTGTAGGTTCTGCATCTGTTTTATCACGAGCGATTGGTAAAGGAGATCAGAACACCGTAGATAAAATCATGGGCAACCTGATTTTCTGGGTGATTTTGTATTCGGCGATCATAACAGTTGGCGGAATACTACTTGCACCACATTTTTTAGATATGGTCGGAGCAACAGGTGAGATCAAAGCTTATGGTATCAGATACCTAAGAGTAATATTTATCGGTTCCCTCTTTGTAAATTTTACACAGTCCGCAAACATGGTTATGCGTGGTGAAGGTCTAATGAAAAAAGCCATGATGATAATGGGACTTGGAGCTTTACTGAATATCATTCTTGATCCGATTTTAATGACAGTTATGGGTGAATACGCCATTGAAGGTGCTGCCCTTGCAACGATTACAGCACAGTTTGTTCAGGCGGTTGTAACGCTGCACTACTTCCTGAAAAAGAGTAAAGTCGTTAAAATTCATAAGATTAAGTCCGATGAAGAAATAAAAAAAGAAATGTTTGGAGTAGGCTCATCAGCTATGATGATGCAGCTTCTGTTCATGATTCAACAGACTATGCTTTATAAAATGGCATTTAAGTATGGCGGAGATCCAAACGGAATTTTGATGGCAGCATCGCTTCGTGTATATGCCTTTTCGTTCATTCCACTTTGGGGAATGAGTCAAGGATTGCAGCCTGTTATCGGAACAAACTTCGGAGCAAAGCAATATGAAAGAGTAAGGCAAGCAATGAAGGTATTTTCTATCGGAGGACTTGTTCTTGCAGCAGTCTTTTGGATTCCATCATTGCTGTTATCAAGTCAGATACTTTCCTTATTTGGAGTAGAAGCAAGTATCATAACACAGGGAGTTGGGAATTTCAGACTGTTCTATTCCGTATTTATTTTATATGGAGTAATGGTCATGAGCATTACATTTTTCCAATCTATTGGGAACGGAAAGAAAGCAGGAATTATTGTTATGCTTAGACAGCTCTTCCTATTTGTCCCTGCAATGGTTCTTCTGCCAATGGTATTTGGAGTAAAAGCTGTTTGGTTCACACAGCCCCTTGTTGATTTCATTATGATTGTTGTTGGAATCTTCATGATGCTTGGAGAACTAAATAAGATGAGCAAAGAAAAAGTACAAGCATAAGATTTTTTATTATGTGCGTGGATACCTGAAATAGTAGAAGGGCTTAATTTATGAGGAATAGTTAGCTGTAAAATGGAGGGACAGTATATGATAGAAGCTATATATTTTTTTGAAGTTATAACTCAAAACAAAATCCTTCCTTTTTCTTATAAGATTTACAGTTGTATGTCTTTCCATATTCTCGTCTAAACAATTAAATATAGTAAAGAAAGAACAGGTTTCTTTCATTTTAGAGGACTTCTTATGCCAAGATGCAGGAGTCCTCCTTTTTTGTCTGAAAAACAAATAGACAAAAAAGAAATGGAGGAAACTTTATGGCAAAAGAGTATTACCTTTATGTCAGAGGGCAAAAGGTAAAAGTCAGTGAAGATATTTATAAAGTCTACTGGCGAGAAAAAGAACACGAAAAATATTTAGAGCAGGTGGACAAGAAAAACCACTTGCTCTTTTTTTCATCATTGGATCATGACGGGAATTTTGTAGATAACCTTGCTGATGAAAGTGTGGATGTAGAAAAAATAATTGAAACACAGATCTTAATTGAAACAGTCAGAAAGGCTATGTCAAGGCTGAATGATGAAGAAAGGGACATCATAGAGCGTTTGTATTTTAATGATGAAACATTATCGAGTGTAGCAAGAAGTAAGAAAGTAAGCTATCAAGCTATACAATGGCGAAAAAACAATATTCTTAAAAAGCTAAAGGTGCTTTTGAAAGAATTTATAAAGTAAACGCCTTGTAGATGGG
>NZ_JBBKBU010000039.1:0-17982 GCF_037892835.1 Peptoniphilus sp. HCN-40583 | reverse complement strand
CGCTCTGAGCTCTTTTCCCCGCCCCCGGGTTTAAAAGCCATTTAAGAATGGAATGTTAAGTTAAAAATAGAGGGAACGCGAAACGCTAAGTGTGTGCCTTTTGAAAGCAAAGATCTACTGTTGGCGAAGAATAAAAGAAAATGTCCTCACAAAACTCGTGCACAATAAAAATAAGGAAAGGATCGATTCTTCTCGATCCTTTCCTTATTTTTTTAAAAGTCAGTTGGCTTCTCCTCCACTACCATATCTTCTGCCTTGGCGGCATCGCCGTAGGTGGGGGCGAGGGTGTCTTCAAATGCTTTGGTGAAGAATTTTTCTCCGTAGAGTTTTTCGATAATTCCGTTGACGCAGTCGAGCATTTCTTTGTTGCCTTTTTTCACTGCAGGGGCGATGTAGTCCACATCGCCCAAGGTTTTGATGCCCACGTCGTAGCCGTCGTTTTCCAGTGCCCATGCCAAAACTTCGGTGTTGTCGGTGCTCATGGCATCGCCGCGGCCGTCTAAGAGGGCGCTGTAGGCTTCGGCGTATTGATCGTATTTTTGCAGTTTCACTTCGGGGTGTTTTTCGGTAAAGTAGGTTTCCGCCGTGGTGCCTTTGGAGATGATGAGGGTTTTGTCTTTCAGTTGGGCGACGTCGGTGATTGCACCTTTCGGGGAGACGACGCCCAGGGAGACTTTCATGTAGGGCAGCGCGAAGTCGACTTGTTCTTTTCGCTCGTCGGTGACGGTGAAGTTGGCGAGGAGGAGATCGATTTTGTTGGCGTTTAGGTATTCGACGCGGCTTGCGGCTTCCACGGGAATGTATTTCACTTTCACGCCCAGTTCTTTGGCGATGCGATCGCCGAGGGCGATGTCGTAGCCTTTAAATTGGCCTTTTTCGTCCATGTAGCCGAAGGGTTTTTTGTCGCCGAAGACGCCGATGGTGATTTCGCCGGATTTTTTGATTTCTTCCACGGTGCGGGTGCCAGCTTTGTCGGCGACAGGGGCGCCTTCTTCCACGCCGCCGCAGGCAGCGAGGCCCAGGGCGAGTGTGGCGATCATAAGTAGGGTAAGCAGTTTTTTCATTTTGTCCTCCTTAGTTGTAATGCAATCCTTCTAAAAATTGGCGGCTGCGTTCGGTTTTCGGGTGCTCGAAAAAGTCTTGCGGCCCCGTGTCTTCGATGATGTGTCCTTCTTCCATAAACAGGATGCGGTTTGCGACTTTTCTCGCAAATTCCATTTCGTGGGTGACGATGAGCATGGTTTTGCCTTCTTTTGCCAGTTCGCCGACGAGGGCCAAGACTTCCTGCACCATTTCCGGGTCCAGGGCGGCGGTAACTTCGTCGAAGAGGAAGATTTCCGGATCCATGAGCATGGCCCGAAGGATGGCGACGCGCTGTTGTTGGCCACCGGAAAGGTTTCTCGGATAGCTTTGGGCTTTGTCTTTAAGCCCCACCCTGTCCAAGAGGGCCAGGGCGCGCTTTTCAGCCTCGGCTTTGTCTTCGCCTTTGGCTTTCACGGGCCCGAGGGTGAGGTTGTCGATGACACGCATGTGGCCGAAGAGTTCGTAGGACTGAAAGACCATGCCGATTTTTTTTCGTACGCCGGGCATGGCTTTTTCTTCTTTCACGACGCTTTCGCCGTTCAGCAGGATGTCGCCTCCCTGTATTTTTTCCAGGCCGTTGATGCAGCGGAGCATGGTGCTTTTGCCGCAGCCCGAGGGGCCTAATACGGCGATGACGTCGCCTTGTTGGACTTTCAGGGAGAAGCCGTCGAAAATCGGTTCGCCGTCGTAGGTTTTGACCATGTCTTTTATTTCCAGTATAGCCATTATGCCTCCTTCCATTTCTTTTCAAGGTAGCCTGCCCATTTGGACAGGGGGTAGCAAACTAAAAAGTATAAGATTAAGATGACGAGGTAGATCCACAAGGCGGCGGAGGCGAATTCCAGCCGCACGGCTTCCACGATTTGTTGCCCGGTTTTGATGACTTCCACGACACCGATGAGGGCGATGAGGGAGGTGGTTTTAATCATGCGGGTCACCAGGTTCATGGCCTGTGGAATGAGGCGGCGAAGTGCCTGGGGAAGGACGACGTAGCCCATGATTTGTAATCGGGTGAGGCCGATGGAGGCCGCGGCTTCGTATTGGTGTTTGGGAATGGATGAGATGGCGCCGCGAACCAGGTCGCCCATTTCCGCCGTGCCCCAAAGGGTGAAGACGATGATGGCCGCGTTAAAGCCGGAGATGTGTACGCCCAGGGCCCTGGCCATGCCGAAATAGACGATAAAGAGGAGCACGAGTTGGGGCATGAGGCGCATAAATTCCAAATAGATTTTCGAAAGGATTTTAATGACCGGGGATTTTTTCGTCATGACCCAGCCGAAGACGAGGCCGAATAGGATGGATAGGGCCACGGAGATGAGGGACACTTCCATGGTGACCCATAGGCCTTTTAAAAGCCTCGCCACGGTGTGGGGATTAAGCAAGAGCGCTTGTGCCGATGCCACGTCGCATTCTCCTTTCCAGTAAGCTGAAGATGACGGCGACGGGCACCAAGATAATCAGGTAGCTCATCACCAAGAGGAAGAGGGCTTCGTCGGTTTCGTAGTAGAGGCCAATTAAATCTTTCGCCACGTACATGAGATCCGCCAGGGCCACGGCGCTGAAGACGGAGGTTTCTTTCAGAAGAAAGATGGTGTTGGCGCCGATGGATGGCATGGCCACGGCCAGTGCCTGTGGCAGGACGACGTAGCGGATGCGTTGGCCTTTGGTGAGGCCAATGGCCATGGCCGCTTCAATTTGTCGCTTATCCACGGCTTCGATGCCGGAGCGGAAGGATTCGGCCATGTAGCTTGCCCCGAGAAAGATCAGCCCCGCCACGGCGCAAGCTTCAGAGGACAAGACGATGCCGATTTTCGGCAGGCCGAAGTAGAGAAAAAACAGTTGAATCAACAAGGGGGTGTTTCTGGAGATTTCGATATAGACCTTGGCGAGGCCGTTTAGCACGGGGATTTTTTCCACGCGAATCAAGGCGAGGATGAACCCCACGAGGGCCGATGCCGCCACGCCGATGAGCCCGATTGACAAGGTGAGTTTCGCCGCCTCGACGTAGTGGGGCAACATGGCCACGAGAAAATCTCGGTTCATAAGTACTCCTTTCAGGCAATTAAAAAAAGCGAGCCGAAGCCCGCTTCAAGATGCCTATGGAAAATAACAATCAGGACAAGCCCATGTCTTTTCCCAACATCTGCGCAGGCAAATAACCCGTACAACAACAGGTACAGGAACAAGCACATTTGCAGATGCTTTGGAATAAGGTGTTCATGGTTTCTCCTTTTGATTTTTTCTTATCATACCACGACACTTTCGCCTTGTCAAACCAATTTACTCTGATTTAACTTCTCCCCTATCGGGCTTCGTTTAAAAGGCCTTCGAGGATTCTGACGGCGGTGTCGATTTCATCTTTCGTCGTGTTGTAATCGGTAACGAAGCGCACAGGCACCGTGCCCGCTTCTTTCGGGCCCATACGATCGAATTGTCCGTGTTTTTCCAGTTCGTCGGCCACAGCTTTCGGCAGGCGAATAAATAATTGATTGCTCTCGGGAGGATAGATAAATTCCACGCCCAGGTAATCAAGTTCCCGCGCCAGGTAGCTTGCGGCCATGTTGGCGGTGCGGCCGTTTTCGAAATAAAGGTCGTCGGTGAAGAGGGCTTCGTATTGGGCGCCCAGGGTAAAGCCCTTGGCCATAAGTAGGGCCCGCTGTTTTTGGAAGTAGATAAATTCCCGTGCCAGGTCGTCGTTTTTAAAGACCAGGGCTTCGCCGAAAAGGGCGCCGTTTTTCGTGCCGCCGATGGAAAAGATGTCGGCGTAGTCCATGTATTCGGAAAGCTTCACGTCATTGACCTCGCTTGTGAGGGCGCTGGCCATGCGGGCGCCGTCGATGTAGACGGGAAGAGAATATTTATCCGCCACTTTTTTAATGGCGGCGAGCTCTTCTTTTCGGTAGACGAGGCCGGTTTCCGTGGTGTTTGAAAGATAGATGATGCCGGGGAGAACGTTGTGGAAATCGCCGAAGGATGCGATGAATGCATCCAGCACCTCGGGATCGTATTTTCCGGCTTCGGTGTTTACCGTGACCACTTTGTGGCCCGCGGCTTCCATGGCGCCTACTTCGTGGCCCACCACGTGGCCCAGATCGGCGCTGACGATGGCTTCGTGGGGACGCAAATGGAAGGTGAGAGCCAAAAGATTGGCCGCCGTGCCTCCGTGGACAAAGTGGACGGGGTAATCGCCGCCGGTGGCTTCTTGAATCAGGCGAATGGCCCGCTCCGTGTGGGGATCGAAGCCGTAGCCGGCATTTCCCTCGCCGTCGGTGGCGGCCAGGGCTTGAAGGACCTTCGGATGGCATAAATCGTGGTAATCGTTTCTGAAATTAAACATAAGCACCCCTTTTTCATTGTCTTTTTGTTTTTGTCATTATATCATAGGCACGAAAGGAAGGTTTCTATGAAAAAGACTCGCCACGGCGCCGATCTTTACGCCCTGGAAACAAAATACCACTATCGCCCGGAGGAGATACGGGATTTTTCGTCGAACATTAACCCCCTGGGCCCTTCGCCGAAAGCCATGGAGGCGGCGGCAAAAAACATACGTGCCCTGTGTCGCTACCCGGATCCGGAATATCGGAAGCTGAAGGCGGCCATGGCCGATTATCTGAAGGTGGCCCCGGAGGCCGTGCTTTTAGGAAGCGGCACATCCCAGCTCATTCAAGAGGCCATCGCCCACATAAAACCCGCCCGGGCGCTGATTAACAGCCCCTGCTACAGCGAGTACGCCCGGGAGCTGGAGAAAATCGGGGCGGAGATTTTTGAATACCACTTGGATTACCACAAAAATTTCGTCCCGGGCGTGGACGAAATCATCGCCCAAATTCGTAGCGAGGCCGTGGATCTTTACGTGCTCACCAATCCCAACAACCCCACGGGCTCCATTTTGACTCGGGCGGATGTGGCGCGGATTTTAGACGAAACCGACGCCTATGTCTTGGTCGATGAAACCTACATCGAGTTTACGGATCCCGCCATTTACTCCGCCGTGTCTTTAATCAGAAGCCGCGAAAAGCTTATCGTGATTCGCGGTACGAGCAAATTTTTCGCCACGCCGGGGATTCGCCTGGGCTACGCCGTGACCGGTGATGAGGCCCTTCACGGGGCCCTTGCCGAGAATCTTTCCATGTGGGGGATCAATGCCATGGCCGATATTATGGGCCGGGTCATGTTTCAGGATGTGGCTTTTCGTGAGGAAAGCTTTCGCCTGATTCAGCGGGAGAAGGGGAAGGTCATCGCCGCACTGGAGGCCGACGAGGCCCTAAAGGTGTTTCCCTCCTACGGCAATTTCGTCTTGGTAAAGATTAAAGACGGTGTGCACACGGCGGCGGAACTTCGCGAAGCCCTTCTCGCGAAGAAAATGGTGATCCGCGACTGCGCCAATTTCAAAAATTTAGACGAACGCTTCTTCCGCTTCTGCCTTTTGGATCCGGAATCCAACGAGGCGTTGGTAAAGGGGATCGACGATTTCTTTAAAACGTCTAAGCCGAAAACGGCTTGATCTCGCCATTGCAACCTGTGGTTGCAAAAATTCCAAGACCTGTGTATGGCATGCAACCGGCTCATGGCGTATTCTTTTTTCAGAAAGCGAACCGACTATGTTTACAAGGAGTGTCTCATGTTATTTTCTGAAAAGCTCGTCTACCTAAGGAAAAAATCCGGCCTCACCCAGGAAGCCTTGGCTGAGGCCTTGGGCGTGTCCCGCCAATCCGTTTCGAAGTGGGAAGCAGCCGGCGCCATGCCTGAAATGGCGAAGATCATCGAAATCAGCAAGTACTTTCACGTGTCCACGGACTTTTTGCTTTTGGATTCCATGGATCCCTCCGAGGATGGGGCGAATCAGCCGGCGGAAGAAGCTCTCTCGTCCGTTGCATTGGAAGATGCCGATGGTTACATGAATTACCTCGCCGACCGCGCGCCGAAGGTGGCCCTGGCCGTGAGTCTGTTTATTCTCTCCGCCATTCCACCGATTCTGGCCGGCATTGCCGATACCGACGCCGCCTACACCTTGGGCATCATCGCCACCCTGGCCGTGGTGGCCGTGGGCGTCTTTCTTCTGGTCTACGGCCCGAAAATGCCCGACGATTTCGAGGCCTTCGACGAACCCGTGGATACGGCCTACGGCGTGGACGGTGCCGTGAAAAAACGCAAGGAGGACTACGCTCCTCTTCACAGCCGCCGCTTGAGCGCGGGAATCATTCTGTGTATTCTCTCCGCCGCGCCCATGCTCTTTTCCTCGGCGGCGGGAAGAGGCGATGCCTTCACCACCACGGGCTTCGCGGCCACATTATGCATCGTGGCGGCCGGCGTCTTTTTCATCGTGCGCACTTCGGTCATCGAGGCGGGCTTCGATAAGATTTTGGAACAGGGGGATTATACCCGCCGCAAAAAAATCGCCCGTCGCCGGACAGCGCCTTTTCAACGGGCCTACTACCTTTCGGTGCTCTTGATCTTTTTGGCCCTGTCCTTTTACACGAATAAGTGGCAGTGGACGTGGATTCTTTGGCCCGGGGCGGCGCTGGTCAACGTCATCTGCCGCAGCATCGCCGAGTCCATTCGGGCCTTCAACGAAGACTAGCCGGCTTTCCTACTTCAGTCCGTAAATTTTCCCAATAAAAAATCCCCCACTCTCTACTGAGTGAGGGATAATTTTTTGCTTATCTTTGAGCCAATTCGTGGTCGAAGATGTAGAGGCCGTTCCAGGATTCGTTGATACGTTCCAAGCGTTCGACGATGTTGCGGAAGGTGTCTTCTTCTTCACGTTGTTCTGCGATGAATTTATCGAGGAATTGTTGGGTATTCAAGCAGCCCACTTCGATGGCTTCTTTGTAGATGGCCTTGATGCGGCGGGTAACTTCTTGTTCGTGTTCGTAAGCGGCACGGAAGGTGTCGGTGAAGTTACCGAATTCCTTCGGCGGCTTCGGAATGGCTTCGTATTCCGGTACACAGTCGGTTTCTTGAAGGAAATCGTAGAATTCTCTTGCGTGTTCCAATTCTTCTTTGGCTTGTTGTACGAAGAAGTGGTTGAAACCGGACATGCCTTGGCTGTCCATGCAGTTGGCCATGGACATGTAGATGTAGGCCGATTCAATTTCAAAGTTAAGTTGTTCGTTCAGTTTTTTGCTTAATTCGTTGGACATAACATTCCTCCTAACCTTACTCCTAAAAGTACGGTTCATAAACGCCATACACTGGTACGCCTTTTTCTACGAGGCGCGCCAGGACAGTGGGGATTTCTTCGACTTCCAATCTAAGACGAATACCGTTGTAGCGAAACAGACAACGCCCGGCATAGGGGCTGTCAGGCTTATTTAGTAGGTCCATGAGCTCGCCGATGTGCGCATCCATATCGCCGATTTGGAAAAAGATATTCCGAAAACCGGCTTGTTCTCTGTTGATTGTTTTAATTAATAGTGTATCGTGCATGAACGTAACCCCCCGAACTCTGTTCGCTTTACTTATACCCGAGGGATTCACTTTTAATCGGTTTCGATTCGAATATTGTCGATTTCCGTAAGACCTTTTGCGGTAATTTCCACGCGACGCAGTGCATTTAGGCGAAAGGCGGGATTTTTTTTCGCCATGGCTTCTTTTGTGAAGCGCACCGTTTCCAAAGCCCGCTTGTATTCCCACTTTTTCGCCGCGTACTGCCATTTCAAGAGGCCCGTTTCCACGGCGGCGTGCAAGCTGTCTTTTTCAGGCGAATAGTCCACTTTCTCCCCGGCTGCGTCGATTAAGGTGATCTTTATATCGGCGCGGCCGCTTTTTGCTGCCACATCCAGGGCGAAGTCCCCTTCAGCCGCCGCGTTGACGTTCAGAGCGTAGGTGCCGATGAGTCGGGCCACGTGATTGTTTCCGCCGCGGCCCGAGGGGGCGAAGGCCCCTTCCTGATAGGTGGTGGCGCCTTTTATGTCCGGCGTGGCGGCAGTGGCGGTGGAAAGATCGGCGTCTTCCTCGAAGTCGGCGAAGCAAATGCCCCCGGGTTCTGTGGCCAGGGCAAAGCCCGATTGCGGCAGGTAGGCCCTAATATCATGAAACAGTCCCTGGTCTTTTACAAAGGCATAGGCCGCCACTTCTAAAAAGTGCTGTTGGTCTTTCTTGTCCAACACATTGCCCGTGGCCAATGCCAGGGCCTGGAGGCCTTCCCGATCCAACCTGCCCCAATTGGAATTAAATTGGCTGTGATTGGCGTAGTCCACGAGGAGCTGGCCCCGCCAGGCACCTGCGCGGCGGTATTGATCCATTCCTTCTAGGGAAGCTACGTCCTGATCCCACGCCCCGGCGACGAGGAAATAGGGTACTTTCAGTTCCACCGGGCGATCCCCGGGCTCGTACTGGCTGTCTGTCGGTGCCACGGACAGGACGCCTGCCACTTTCATGTTTTTCGTGGCCGTGCCCGTGTCGGGATTGTAGGGCAATTGGGCGAAGGATGCCGCCACCGCCGCCGCTTCGCCGCCGCGACTGTGGCCGCCGAAGTAGAGGCGATTTTTATCGATGCGGCCCTTGAAGCGGGGGTCACTCAAGATTTTGTCGGCATGATCCAAAAGGCTCAGGGCCCGAGCGTCGTTTTCGCCGGAAAGGCCTTTGCCTAAATAGGCGTTAAAGTGGGACTGCTCCACGGATTGAAAGGCCACGCCACGCGCCGCCAAGTAGCGGCCCAGGTAGTCGTAGCCCCCTTTGTTGTCCTCGATCATGTTGTGATTGCCGTGAACGAAGACGACGAGGGGCACGTTCTTCGCCCCGACAGGCAAATAGAGATCCCCTTCGTAGGGCACGTGGGCGGGGGTGTAGCCGAAAAAGAGCTTCCGCAAACGGTCTTGATGCTTGGGCAGGCGCAGGTAGGCGGCGTAGTTTTCTTCCCCGTAGTCGTAGCTGCGGCCGGGGCCGTAAGTAATTTTTTCCACCTCGTAGCGTGCGGGGATGCTTTTCTTCGCCTCCGCCACGTCGGGTCTTGTCTTGGGGCCGGGCCACGCGCAGAAAAAGATGAGCCCGGCCATAAGGATCGCCCCCGCTGCAGTGGCCGCCGGGTAAAGCTTCCGCGCCCCCACGCCCAGGGCGAAGAGCCAGATTACCGCCACCACGGCGGCCGTGGCGGTGTAGATGTAGGTATCGGGGGCGGGGCCCAGTGAGGCGGTGGCGCTGAGCACGTCTTCTACCTCATAGGCCAGGGCGCCCAAGAGGAGCATCTCCGTCGCCGCCGGGGTGAGGATGCTTGAGGCGAAATTTTTGACCAGCAGGATCGCCCCTAAAAGGGCACAAAAATAGATCCCCCACAAAACCACGTCGGCCACAGCGTGGGGAATCTTTGTCTGAAAGTAGAAGCCGGGGAATTCATCCAGGAAAAAGAGCTCCAGAAAGCCTGCGAGCCACAGAAGTCGCCCGCCGTTAAAGGCGCCTTTATTCAGCTTCTTCCATGTCCCCTTCATGGGCACACCCCTTTCCCCGGCAAGGCTTTCTCGCCAGATCCGCGGCGGGAATCACGACAAACTCCACGCCGTCGTCGGTTTCGATTTTTACCTTCACCAAGGCCTCTAAGGTATTGGTGGCCACGACCACGCCCTTGCCCTCGGAGGTGTAGACCACGCGTCCCACCCGGGGCATGATTTTTAAATTCTCTTCGTAGCCCGGCTGCTCGTATCTTAAACAGCACAAAAGCCTGCCGCAGACGCCGCTGATGGCGTCGGGATTTAAGGAAAGGCCCTGATCCTTGGCCATGTTAATGGATACCGGCGAAAAATCTCCCAAAAAGGAGGCGCAGCAGCACTCTCTGCCGCAAATGCCGATGCCGCCTAAAAGCTTGGCCTCGTCTCTCACGCCGATTTGTCTCAGCTCGATGCGGGTGCGGAAAATAGCCGCCAAATCCCGCACCAGGCGGCGAAAGTCCACCCGGCCTTCGGCGGTGAAGTAAAAGAGCAGCTTGGAATTGTCGAAGGTGTACTCCGCGCTGATGAGGCGCATTTTCAGGCCGTGTTCTTTAATTTTTTCCTCGCAGACCACCATGGCCTCCCGAGCCAAATTGCGGTTGGATCGGTGGCGCGCATCGTCTTCTTCCGCGGCCATGCGCAAAATAGGCTTCAGCTCGCCTACAATATCGTCGGCGGCCACGGCCTTGCGCTCAATGGCCACGTAGCCGTATTCCACGCCCCGGGATGTCTCCACAATGACGCCGCCGTCTTGAACGGGAGCGGTGTCTTTGGGATCGAAATAATAAATTTTTCCGCGGCGCTTAAATCGCACGCCGACTACATCTCTCGTCTCTGTCAAAATCCACTAGCCTCCAATTGTTATAAGCAGCCATTCAAAGGCAAAGCTTTTGTTTACATTCATCTCCACATAGCGCCGCGCTCGGTAAATGGCATCGATGATCTCATAGACCCGCATCCCCACCGCCTCGGACTGGCGGGCGATGGGCACGCGGTAATCTTTGTTCTTGATTGCATGTTCATCGCCGGTTTCGTAATAAACGGCCATGTCCCGAAAATAGGCGAGCATCTCGTCGAAAATTTCGCTCAAATGCTCTTTCTCCTCGTCGAAAAAACTGCGCGCCAAAAAAGCTTCCTCCTGCCCGGACAAAACTTTCTCGATAAGGCGATAGATGCGGTGGCGCCGCTCGGGATCGGAGGTGGCCCCGCCGCTTTTTAAATCCAAAAAGCCCGCACGGGAGCGCACCGTAGGCAGAATTTTCTCCGGCGACGCAGTTAAAAGGAGAAAGCGGGTCTTCGCCGGTGGCTCTTCCAGCACCTTTAACAGGGCGTTTTGCCCCTCCACGGTGGTGGTGTCGAAGTCCACAAAGACAAAGACCTTGCCGCCGCCGCCGTAATCCGTCATGGCCGCCGCCTTCAGCACCCCTTCGATGCGCTCCTTTTTTATGGATGCCTTGGCGGTTTTTTTAGACGGGGCGATTTCCACATAGTCCGGATGATTCTCCCCTCGCCCTTCGCCGGATAAAAAGAGCTTGCAGGAAGGGCAATGGCCGCAGGGCGCCTCCTCGCCGGTGCACAAATAGCCCATGGCCAGGCGACGCGCCGCCTGAAGGGCCGCCTCCCCGTCGCCTTTTAAAATGTAGGCGTGTAAACCGGACTTTACGAGATCCGCCGTCAAATGTGGATGCCCTTAATTAAATCGATGGCAAAGACATGGGCTCCGGCGTGGATTTCGTCTCGCCCGCTGTGTTTGCCTACGACCTTGTCGAAGATGGCTTTTAATTTTTCGTACTGACTGTCGGTGACGCCGATGACCACCGTCGTGTTGCCCTCTTTCATGAAGCCGCCGGTGGAGGCCATTTCCGTGACGGAAATATCCGCCTCAAGCAATTCGTCGATGACATCGCCGACAAAGCGGTCGGCAATAATCGCAACCACCATTTTATCCATGCTGCGCCCCCTTAATAACGATTGTATTCGGCCACATCGAGAATGAAGATGGTGGCGCCCCCGACGCGCACATTTAAAGGATAGGGCATAAAGGATTCCCCGGGCGACATGGATACCATGGAGGTGGGCTCTTCCCGCACGGAGCAATTGGCTTCCATAATGTCGAAGAGTTCATCCATGTCTTTTTCTTCCACGCCCATTAAAAGGGTGGTGTTGCCGGCCTTTAAAAAGCCCCCGGAAGAAGATAATTTCGTGACGCGGAAGCGCTTTTCGGTCAATGCGTCGATTAAACCGGGGGCATCTTGATCCTGCACAATGGCAAATATTAGTTTCATTTAATCCGGTACTCCTTTTCAATGGCTTCGATGCAGCGCTTAAGCACCTGATCCGCCGCGGCGGATGCGTCGATAAGGCTCAGGTCTTCTTTGCGCCGCTCGGCCAAGATTCTATAATAGGTCTCCACCGTGTCCATGACCTTTTCGTCGGATTCCAGGCGATCGGCGAGACGTTCTCTCATGCGTGTTTTGCCCGTGCCCTCAGGCACGTCCAGGTATAGGGTGATGTCTGCTTCGAGGCCGTCGGTGGCGAAGGCGTTAATGGCTTCGATGGGCGAAAGGCCCAATTGCCGGCACAGCCCCTGATAGACGAGGCTCGAAAAGACGTAGCGCTCCGACACCACCAAGGCTCCTTCGGCCAAGGCAGGGCGGATCACTTCCTCCACGTGTTGTGCCCGGGCCGCGGCATAAAGCAGGGCCTCGCAGCGCGGGTGCATGGCTTTGTTTTCGGGATCCAGGAGAATCCCACGCACGGCTTCGGAGATGGCCGTGCCGCCGGGTTCCCGCGTGTGGAGCACCGCCACGCCCTTTTCTTTAAAATGGCGGCAGATGCCTTCGGCCACGGTGGATTTGCCCGATCCGTCCGGTCCTTCGATGACGACAAATAATCCTTTCATGGAAACACCCCCTCGGCTTTATTATAACATAGCTTTAGTCCGGCTCGTAGGCGGCAAAACCTTCGGCGAAGCGGGTCTTAATGCCGTAGCTTGCGAAGACTTCATCCAGCACCTTAAAGAGGGCGGCGAAATTGTCCTTAGAAATATTCGCCCCCATGTGGCCGATGCGAATGATGCGGTCGTGAAGCTTGCCGGCGCCTTTGGAGATAAACACGCCCCGCTCACGGCACTTGGCGAGAAATTCCGTGGCGGAAATCCCCTCGGGCAGGCACACGGCGGTGACCGTATCGGCAAAGGAATCCTTCGGGTAGAGCTCGAAGCCTTCCTTCACGAAAAGTTCCCGGGTCATTTTGCCGTAGGTTCTGTGCAGATTCACGCTGTCCCGCATCTCCCACAGATCCAGGGCCTTGTTCAAAGCGCCGGTTAAGTGTTCGCTCATGGTGTAGGGGAAGGCGAAATCTTCCTGACCGCTCATGTAGTTTAAGACATTCATGTAGTAGCTGGGGATGGGCGCCTTGCGACTACGCATCTTTTCTTCCGCCGCTTCGGAAATGGTAATCATGGAAAGGCCCGTGGGGGCGGAGAGGCATTTTTGCGTGGCGGAAAGCATCATGTCCACGCCATACGCATCGAAGTCGATGTCTTCGCCGCCGAAGGAGGACACGCAGTCCGCAATGGACAGGATGCCGTAGTCTTTTAAGAGATTGCAAATGGCCTTTACGTCGTTGGTAAGGCCCGAAGGGGTTTCACAGTGGACCATGGTGGCCATGGCGAAATCGGAATCTTTTTCCAGAAAGGCCTTTAATTCATCCAAGTCGAAGCCCCGGCGATGATCCTTTTCGTAAAGCACGGCTTCCCCGCCGAAAAAGTTCACGTAATCGGCAAAGCCGCCGCCGAAGACGCCGTTACTCATAACCAGCACCCGCTCCCCCGGTTCCATGAGAGAGCAGACGGCGGCCTCGAGGGCGAGCATCCCTTCGCCTAACATAATCACCGTGGGGCGGGTGGTCTTTACCACGGCGGAAAGCCGCTTTTCCACATTCCGGTGAAACACTTCGTAGGCCGGATCCAAGTCCGGATTGGTTACCACTTCCGTCATGGCCGCTTCCACTTCCGGCAATAGCGTCGTCGGGCCCGCACATAAAATTCGCATGATCGTCTCCTTTGTTGTTCGGTATGCATTGTCTTATCTACAGTATAACACGCTTCAGGCGGTTGAACCTATCCTGATATTGAGGTATACTGAGGGCAACCGCATGTATTATAGGAAAATAGGAGGATTTTATGTCATTAAAAGGAACTAAAACTGCCAACAATCTTTTGATCTCTTTCGCAGGAGAATCGCAAGCCACGGCACGCTACACCATGTACGCCAAACAAGCAGACAAAGATGCTTCCGTTCAAATTAAAAACATCTTCTTGGAAACCGCACGCAACGAAGAAGAACACGGTAAGCGCTTCTTTAAATACTTGCTCGACGACTTCAACGAAGAAGAACTGGAAGTAAAATGGGATTACCCCGTGGCTTTAGGCAGCACGGAATTAAACCTGAAACACGCCGCTGAAGGGGAAAACGGCGAAGCCACCGACATGTATCCCAAATTTGCGGAAATCGCCCGCGAAGAAGGCTTCGACGACATCGCCGACAACTGGATTGAAATCGCCGAAGTGGAAGAAGCCCACCGCGATCGCTTCCTGAAGCTGTTGGAAAATATTAAAGAAGACAAGCTCTTTAAGCGCGACGAAGTTGTGCTCTGGAAGTGCAACAACTGCGGCTACATTCACGAAGGCAAAGAAGCCCCGGAAAAATGCCCCGCTTGCTTCCACCCGCAAAAATGGTTTGAACTCTTCGTCGAAACCTATTAAAATACACTTGAAACCAAGCACCCAAGCCACGGCTTCGGTGCTTTTTTCATGAAAGGAGATACCATGGATCGAAACAAGCGCGTGGCCGAGATGGAGGCCATTTTAAACGAGCACACTGACGCCGTAAAGGCCTTTCGGGAGGCGCTGGCCGCCTTCGAAAAAGCCCAGGTAGCCTACGACAAGCTGGATGCTTACTACAGCTCCCACGATTGGTTTGACGACGTGGAGGCCTACGACAAAGGCGAGATCAAGGTGGACTGCGGTGTCCTCACAGAAGATGCCGTCTACGATTTAATCGGCGACAATTACGAAATGGCCAAGGAAATGATTCGCCTGGCCAACGCCATTTTTCAAAAGCACTGAAAAAAGCGGGAGACCCCCGCTTTTTTTATTACCGAAATCGGCGCTTTCCCTTCCTATTCATTTCGCGTCCCGAAGATTCGCGCAAAAAAAGGGTAGGCCGAAGCCTACCCGATTTTGTATGACAGAAGCGTTTGAAAGCCTCAAATTGAATGGATTATTCGTATTTGTAGAAGCCTTCGCCGCTCTTACGACCCAATTTGCCGCCGCGAACCATTTTGCGCAGAAGAACGTGTGCGCGGTATTTGCTGTCGTGGTAGTCGTTGTAGAGAACGTCCATGATGGCCAGGCAAACGTCCAAGCCGATTAAGTCAGCTAAAGCCAAGGGGCCCATGGGGTGGTTTGCGCCTAACTTCATGGCAGTATCGACGTCTTCAACAGAAGCGACGCCGTCGCCGACGATGCCGACACCTTCGTTGATCATGGGGATCAGGATGCGGTTTACGACGAAGCCCGGAGCTTCTTCGACTTCGACCGGGGTCTTGCCGATTTCGTTGGTTAAGTCGATGATGGTCTTCTTGGTTTCTTCGCTGGTGTGTAAGCCGCAGATGATTTCAACTAATTTCATTGCGGGAACCGGATTGAAGAAGTGCATGCCGATGACTTTGTCGGGACGGCCCGTGACTGCAGCGATGTCGGTGATGCTCAAAGAAGAGGTGTTGGTTGCGAGGATGGTCTTTGCGTCGCAAAGTTCGTCGCATTGTTTGAAGTAGTCTTTTTTCACTTCGGGATCTTCCGAAGCAGCTTCGATGACGATGTCGCAGTCGGACAGGTCTTTAAATTCTTCGACGAGGGAGATGCGTTTCATGGCAGCGTCCATGTCTTCTTGGGTCATGCGTTCCTTGGAAACATTCTTGGCGTAAGCTTTTTCAACCTTGCCCATGATCTTGGCGATCTTTTCGTCGGTCAGGTTTCTACTCTTGATAACTACTTCGTGGAAAGGTGCGGCAACTTGAACGATGCCGAGACCCATCGTACCCGAACCAATAACTCCGATTTTCATAAGAAATCCTCCTATTCTCTATTTAAACGATTGTTTATTTACCGGTAAATTCCGGGGCACGTTTGCCCAAGAATGCGGTCATGCCTTCTTTTTGATCTTCGGTGGCGAAGCAGAGGGCAAAGGCCGACTTTTCAATGTCCATACCCGTTTGAATGTCTGCTTGCAGACCGTCTACAATGGCGCCCTTAGCGTAGGATACGGCGCGGGAGCCCTTGGATGCAATGGTTTCGGCGAGCTTTGTCGCTTCATTCATTAATTCTTCCGGTGCCACCACGGCGTTGACTAAGCCGATTTCATAGGCGCGATCCGCCTTAATGTTTTTGGCAGTGTAGATCAATTCTTTCGCAATGCCGACGCCGACGGTTCTCGGCAGACGTTGGGTGCCGCCGAAGCCCGGGGTGATCCCGAGGCCCACTTCCGGTTGGCCGAAGACGGCTTTTTCGGAAGCGATGCGAATGTCGCAGGCGAGGGAAAGTTCACAGCCGCCGCCTAAGGCGAAGCCGTTAACTGCAGCGATAACGGGTTTGGAAAGCCGTTCGATTAACATAAAGGTGTCCATGCCGAGTTTTGCAAATGCGTGGGCTTCTGCCGCGTTGAGCGGTTGCATTTCAGAAATGTCGGCGCCGGCGACAAAGGCCTTGCCCTCGCCGGTAAGAATCACTACAGCTACTTCATCGTCGCCTTCCAAGGCGGTGAAGCAACGGTTGAGTTCGGTTAATACCTCGGTGTTCAGGGCATTTAAGCTCTTGGGCTTATTAATCTTCACCGTGGCAATGGCGTTTTGTTTTTCTACAATCAGGTATTGAAAGTCCACTATGGCACTTCCTTTCAGTTAATCTTGTTTAGCGTTCGACGGTAAGTGCGGTACCCATGCCGCCGCCGATGCAGAGTGTTGCGAGACCCTTCTTGGCGTCGCGACGTTTCATTTCATATAAAAGGGTGGTGAGGATACGCGTACCGGAAGCACCGATGGGGTGACCGATGGCGATGGCGCCGCCGTTGACATTGGTTTTGTCCATGTCGAGACCTAAGGTCTTAGCTACTGCGCCTGCTTGTGCTGCGAAGGCTTCGTTTGCTTCCACGAGGTCGAGTTCGGAGAATTCCCAACCGGCTTTTTCCATTGCTTTTCTGGAAGAGGGGATCGGGCCCGTACCCATGATCTTGGGATCAACACCTGCGGATGCGTAGCTTGCGATCTTAGCCATGGGCTCAACGCCTAATTCTTTGGCCTTTTCTTCGCTCATTACGATAACCATGGCGGCGCCGTCGTTAATACCGGATGCGTTGGCTGCGGTAACGGTACCGTCTTTAATGAATGCGGGTTTCATGCCGCCGATGCTTTCTTTGGTAACGCCGTCGCGGATGTATTCGTCTTTGTCGACGATGGTTACTTTTCCTTTGCGGCCTTTAACTTCGACCGGTGCGATTTCTTCGTCGAAGATGCCTTCTGCACGAGCCTTGCTGGCGCGTTGTTGGCTGACTGCGGCGATTTCGTCTTGGTCATCTCTGGTGACGTCGTATTCTTTTGCTACGTTTTCAGCGGTAACGCCCATGTGGTAGTCGTTGAATGCATCCCAAAGACCGTCTTTAATCATTTCATCGACGAGCTTCTTGTCGCCCATGCGAGCGCCCCAACGCGCGTCGTTCAAAATGAAGGGTGCGCAGCTCATGGATTCGGTGCCGCCTGCCAATACGATGTCGGCATCGCCTGCTTTAATGATTTGAGCTGCTAAGGATACGGCGCGTAAACCGGAACCGCAAACCTTGTTGATGGTCATAGCCGGCGTGGATTCGGGTAAGCCTGCGTGAAGGATAACTTGACGGGCTACGTTTTGGCCGAGACCTGCTTGAAGTACGTTGCCGATGATGGCTTCTTCGATGTCTTCAGCTTTGATGCCTGCGCGTTTGATGGCTTCTTTTGCTGCGGCTACGCCTAAATCTACAGCGCTTACACCTTTAAAAGCGCCCCCGAAGGAACCCACGGGTGTTCTTGCTGCACTTACGATAACGACATTTTTCATTTTATTGCCTCCCTTTTTGATATGTCTGTTTGCTCAATTGTTTTGCAATTGTTTTCCAACTTCTATCTGCATTATAAAATATAAAAACAGCCCCGTCAATAGATTTGGCGAAAATTTGTTAATTATTTTTCAAAAAAATTCGGGAGCAATCCGCATAAATTAGGGATAATTATTTTTTATACAAACAAAACCGGCGGTCTAACCCCTTCTTTACGGGGTTTCGTTATATTTTTTACATATAAACTCCATTGCAGGAAAATGATTTGCGTAGTTTTCATGTTTATTTCCAAACAAAAAAAGAGCGCCCCCCGAAGGTGCGCT
>NZ_JBBKBU010000038.1:0-21127 GCF_037892835.1 Peptoniphilus sp. HCN-40583 | reverse complement strand
AGCAGCCGCATCGTCGGCTGCTTTTTTTGTTTCAGGTTAATTGTCTGGACCGCCTTATTCGTGGTGGTGGCCGCAGCAATCGTCGTGATGATGGTCGTGGCCGCAACAGTCCTCATGATGGTGTTCATGATCGTGGCTACAACAATCGTCATGATGATGGTCGTGACCGCAACAGTCTCCATGGTCATGGTCGTGGTCGCAGCAATGATCCTCTTCATCTCTTTCGTAATAGGCGGCCAATTCGTGGATTTTTTTGTGAATGGCCTCGTCTTTTAATATGGCGTCGAGGTTAATGTAGATTTCCATGGCGAAGTCCACATTGCCTTCTTCCTCCGCCTTTTCGGCGACACGCTTTAAAATTTCCACTCGATCCGGATCCAAAGTGCCTTGAATGTTGCGCTCTTTCAGGTAATTTAAGAAATCTTCCTTCGATGCCGGCGTGGGATCGCCGAAACGCTGACCGATCATCAGGAGATTCCCTTCGGCGGCGTCGTTGTCCGGATCGTAATCCTTGGCGATCATGCTCATGGCAAGGGCCAAGGCCGGTCTGTTTTCCTTAAAGAGGAAATAGCCCTCGTTGGAGAAACACTGGGAGAAATCCGATGCGAGATAGGCCGATTCAAAGGCCTGTTGATTGTAGGCCTTCGCCCTTTCCATATCCCCTTCCTGGCGAGCCACCTTCGAAAGGGTCAGGTAATTGGCCGTGGACATAGGGTTCACCGCCAAGGCTTTTTCCAAATACCTGCGGGCGCCGTCGTAGTCCTTTAATTCCGCCGCCACGCCGCCGCGAAGGGTAAGCCACATATCCACCTCGGGCCCTAAAATGGGCAGGCGATCGCCGTCTCGTTCCACGCGGCAAATCACTTCTTCCACCATGGACTGGAAGGAGTAAAATTTTTCGCCGCTGTCCAAGGCTTCGAGGGCCGTTCTTAAAAAATCCACCTCTTCTACCATGCGGTCGATAAATTCCTTGGCCCCTTCCATGTCTTCGTCCAATGTTTTGGCGAAAACCGCATCTAATAGGGTATAAAACTTATCGATGCCGGCGCCGTCTTGTTTGAGGCTGCGGTAGTCGCCGCCTTCTGTGCGGTGCTCGGCCATAAGCTGTTGTCCGTAAGTTAAAAGCTTTTGGGCCAGTTCCCCTTCCCCTGCCAGGGAAAGCTTTTGTACTTCGTCGTAGATGGCATTTAAATCCTCTACATAATCGCCTGTCAGGCTGTTTATAAAATCATTGTATTGTTGTTCCATTGATACCTCCACCTATAGTATACCAAAGCTCGAAAGGAGTTGTTATGGCCAGTCTCGTTACCCATTATTTTTTTGCACAGCGCCTCTTGCCCATCTTGCCCGAAAAGGCACAAAAAATCATCGCCGCCTACCCCGATCACTACGCCCTGGGCGCTCAAGGGCCGGATATTTTCTTTTACTACCTGCTCTCGAAGAAACATAAAATCGGCGGACAAATTCACGGCAAGCCTCTCATGGATTTCATCGCAAAAAACGGTGATTGGATCCGCAAGGGGCCCGTCCCCTCCCCCACTTGGGCCTACTTTTTCGGTTTCCTCACCCATTTTTCTCTGGACATGACGGTTCATCCCTACATCGATCGGGTGGAGGAGAAAATTTCCATCGACCACGTCACCTTGGAGCGGGACTTCGACCGGGTGATTTTAGAAGAAGAGGGCTACGATCCCACGACCTTTCTCTGCCGAGATCTCCTGCCTGCCCCCGCCACTGTAGCGGAAGCCGTCGCCCCCCTTTACGCAGCCTACACCATCAATGGCCACGACGCCCGCCGGGCCCTGGCCTCGTTTCGCATGGGCCAACAATTTTTCCACGTGAACGATTTAAAGGCCTACAAACGCAAACACAAGCTCCTGAAGGTAATTGGCGTGGACGATGTTTTCGGCGGCATGCTATTAAATCCAAAAGGCTATGAGGATTCCGTCTACATCACCAATCCCGTGATGAAAGAGCTCATGACGCTGGCCTACCCCATTGCCGGAAAAGCCGTGGCGGCCTTCACGGAGGGCGGCGAGTATCCGACCTTTTTCCAATTAAATTTCAACGGACAGTAAAAAAGGCCTCATCCTTCGATGAGGTCTTACAACATTCTTCTTAAAACGACGAAGCAGATCAGTGCGCCGATAAGCAAATGGCCGGTCACCAGGCCCCAGGCCTTCTTCTTTACGAGATCCGCAAGTTCCATGAGCCAAAAGACGGCATAGAGTCCTAAGCTGATGAAAACTGCCGGCAGGGAAATCCGGCTAATCCACACAAAGAGAGGATCCGGATAGGCGCTTTTTGTAAGGATCATTAAAAGAAAGCCCCCGAAGCCCACCATGGCGAAGACGAGGGCCGCCTTTTTCACGAGGGATTTAAGCTTGTTCATGATGAAATACCTCTTTCACATGGTCGATGAAATCATAAGCCGACGCCACGAGCAAAATGGAGCAGAGAATCCGAACCCAAATTTTATCCGATTCATCTAATACGTTTGAAAAGATAAAAAAGCGGCTGACGTCGTAGAATAAGAGTAAATAGCGTTTCATAAACTTATTTTACAACGGCCAAAAAAATATGTAAAGGCATCCTTTCTGGGTGACCCCATAAAACGGACTTAATCGAGCAAGCATTTCGCTTGCTCGATCTTGTTTTACATAACATTAGTTCTATGCGGATTTCATTGTTTAACTCCCACCCCAGGTTTTTAAGATTGTTTTAGGTTAGTTCAACCGCAGGCCCTTTTTCATGGATGCAGTGCCTAAATAACTTCGTTGCGATGAAGAATATAGTAGTCTTCAAGATTCGCTTGGACGGGACGGGCGCCTTCCAAGGTGCTGCCTGTGTAGCGAATTTTTAAATACTCCCCTTCATAACGCATCCGAATAATTTGAATCTTTTTTTCATAAGCCGCCAATTCCGTAAATGGAAGCATCGTCTCAAACACAAGGCCCTCCATTTTTTCGATTAACTTATCCGACGTGGTTTTGGCCCTGATTTTTCCGTCGTTTAAAATAATAATGTTTTTTGTAATGGCTTCAATGTCGGAAATAATATGGGTTGAAAAAAGAATGATCTTGTCTTTGGACATATTGGACAAAATATTTGAAAATCGAATGCGTTCGCCGGGATCCAAACCGGCCGTCGGTTCATCTAAAATTAGGATTTTCGGATCGTTGAGTAAGGCTTGAGCGATGCCGACTCGCCGCTTCATTCCACCGGAAAAAGTCGATACTTTTTTGTTCTTCACATCCTGAAGGTTTACAAAAGCAAGAACCCGGGGGATTTTTTCCTTCAATTCCCTTTTACTTAATCCCTTTAATGCGCCCATATAGGTTAGAAACTCACCGGCCGTAAAGCCGGGAAAGACCGCAAATTCCTGGGGCATGTAACCTAAAAGACCACGATACTTCCCCTTCAACTGAGAAATGTCCTCTCCCTCGTAGAGGATATGGCCCCTCGTCGGCGTATCTACGCCGACCAATAACCGCATCAAGGTAGACTTACCGGCGCCGTTGTCCCCTAAAAGCCCATAAATTCCGGAATCCAGTTCCATGTTCACATCCGAAAGAGCTTCTTTCTTTCCAAATTTTTTGCTTAAGCTTTCAATTTTTAACATAATCAGCGCTCCTTATGCTTCACCAAACGACTTCCTTTTTCCCAACCACAACCCGATCCATAAGAGCGCCCCGTAAACCATTGGGATGATCAGTGAAAGCAAATAACAACCTTCAAGCCCCGGAGAAGATACGCGAGCGCAAAGGCCTTCAATATTTATTAAAGCCAATGGAGAGAGGAAGAAGAATTTCCCGGTAACGGGAGACGTCCACAGGGATTGAAGCAAGAAATGAATGGACACATAGGCCAGAACGAGGGAAAAGGAGACCTTGACGTCTTTGATTCGATCGCCTAAAAAAAGAAAAAGAAAAACAAGGCAAAAGGTCAATGCGAGGCCGTTTAAAAATTTATAGATAAAATACTGAAGATAGGTCACCTGAATAGGAAAGAGGAAAAATTCTCTTGAATTTTGAATGAAAAGGTCTCGGCCGTCGCTTCCGTAAATAAACAAAACCAAAAGAGAAAACAGAGCCACGCCGCCCACATAGGTGAAGACGCCAATTTCCAAACCGTTGATCAGCCGAGCCTGAAAGAGTTTTTTCTTCCCGTAAAGGGTGGCTTCCACCATGTCCTTCGTTTTGAACCGCTCGTCTTCTTTCATTACCGGAACGAGGAGAAAAAGCAAGGACAAGGCGACGG
Organism: Peptoniphilus sp. HCN-40583; assembly: GCF_037892835.1. Taxonomy (NCBI): domain Bacteria; kingdom Bacillati; phylum Bacillota; class Tissierellia; order Tissierellales; family Peptoniphilaceae; genus Peptoniphilus; species Peptoniphilus sp. HCN-40583. The sequence goes on along the minus strand of NZ_JBBKBU010000038.1, from coordinate 16,867 downwards.
CGTAAAAAATCTTATCGAAGTTACGGAGGAGAACTTTCCAACCTTCACAATAGCCGATAAGTAGCCGGTCCATTGGCTTTGCTCCTTGAGCTTGACCTGCCTTTTTTATCAGATTCATTCGATACTCGAAAAAGCCTTGTGCTCGGGGTTTTTTTCCCCGGAGAAGAGCGTCATTTACACTCTCCACCGGCAAAAACTCGTCGATATCAATATCCTCTTTGATCAAATTTTCTTGAGGCAAGTCGTACTTTGCGATTAAATTCTCTACTTTTTTATCGTTGTACCAGTTCTCCACCATCAGGTAGCGGTATTCCGTACCGTCAGAAATTTCCACGTGCAAGCTCTCTTGAAGATACCTCATCTGTTCCGCCTTGATAAGGCAGATCGACGAAAGCAACAAAAACAGACAGAGGACCGGAAGGTAGGGGAAGGGAAGCATTCTTTTTCTATTGACTTCCAGTAAAAACTTCATTTGCCCTCTCCTCCTTTTAAGTAATAGCGGTTCATTATCGGCATGGCCAAAATTCGGCTACTCGCAATGTAAATCAAAGACAGAAAACAGGCCATCGCCGTAAAGGGATAGACGTGGTTTTGAAGGACAAAAAGCTTGGACGCGGAGAAATCACCTCGCACAAAGTTTTGCGGCGTAAAGTAGGCCAGAGTATTCGCCCAAGGCTGCGGCGAATCCGCCCACTTCTCAAGCCAAACAAAAGCGAGCACCAAGACGAGCAGGGAGACTTTCGACTTGCGAAAGACCAGGGAGAATAAGAGAATGATATTGACCACCACGAGAACGGCGGCAAAACCGGATAAGGCTTCCAGAAAATACCCTTGCCAAGTAGTGAGGTTGAAAATCGCCGGTCCGGCATAAAATTCGATGGAGGCATCGGCTCCGTGAAGGGAATAAATCATCCCGTGGTAGAGAAGTAAAAAAAACAAATAAGCGAGGTACGCGAGTCCTGCAAATAATTCTGCCGCCCTTACCTTGGCTAAGTAGAGGGAAAGGCGCCCATTCTTCGCGTGCACATCCATTTCAGTAAATCCCTGCGCTTCGTCGGCCGACGTTAAGGAAGACAAGGCGAGGGCCAAGTAGATTAAAAAAATATTAAAAGTCATGTGCAGGGCATCGCCCATGTAACGCCAGCCTTCGTTGTAAGCATAGTAAAGGGGCGTTTTCACTTCTCCGGCTTGGCGAAGAATGATTTCAACCTCCGACCGGTCGTAGGACCGATACGAGGTGTGAGTCCATGAACCAATGGCCTTTAAGCGATCTTGGTAAAAATTTTCAATCCCTTGGTCGCTCATATGAATTGAAAAGTCCTGGATTTCAATCTCTTTCGGAAAATTCAAACTTTGCGCGAGCCACTGGAAGGGATAAATCAGCTTCAAGCCCAACTCTTTTTCTTCCGTTCGTGCGCCTTCCACAAAGTCTTTTTCTTTGCTTTCGTTGTAAAGGGTCTGGACCTTTTTCATTTGCTCTTCGGTTAAAAGGCCGTCGTATTTAATCCCTTCTTCTTTCATCAATTTCCAATAGGAAAGGCCGGAGCCAAACTTTCCTCCCTCTAATACCATGTCCAGGGATTGGCTATAGGGAAGAATCTTGGCCACACAAATCAACAAAAACAGGCACGCAATCAGGGCATTGTTCTTGGTCGCTATTTTTTTAAATTCCAGTTTTACGACAGCAAACATCGATTTCTCCCCTTTTCTCCTAACACAGGCCGACCTGTATCTGCTCTTCAAAAAGATTTTTTTGCCTTTATTGAACCGTCTTTTTCAAGTCGTAGTAAGACCCGGCAAAGACCACCTTCCATTCCTTCTCGCCATGAGGCTTGGCTAGTAGAAGTTCGTCATAGGACCCGTCCAGCCGCCTGGCTTCATAGACAAAGAGTTCGTCATTCTTAAGACCTTGAATCGGTCCTTTTCGCGCTTCCGCAGGGATGGTGCCAATCATTTCATCAATTCGGTAATCCACCGTCGGCTCAAAGACCAACTCTGCGTCATGATCGTTCTCGTGTCCCTCTTCCCTCGGTGGATAGATGTCCGGTCTTGATTTAATATAATTCGATACAGCTTGATCCAACTCGGCAAATAATTTCGGACTCCTTTCATCCCCCCTCGGCCCGAGGACGATGTCGCCGCCTCTGGTCACCGAACCGGACATACCTTCTTCGAGCCAATCCTTTCTGTTCTTCGCCCGTTGCTTGGCAATCTTTTTGTCCGCAGCAATGTCTTGCGGGCTTCTCTCATCGGGACCGTCCTGTGTTTTACCTTGGCTATCTTCACTTTTCCTTTGGTCCTGCACCATGGAATAGGTGGATTCTTTTTTTAGATACAGCGCCGAGGCCAGAACGACTAAAACTACAAAAATTCCTAAAACCACTTTTTTCTTGTTCATCATCTTCCATCTCCTTTTCTATTGATTATAGGCAATTTACACCTCGGTCACAGTTAACTTTTGTCCGAACTTTTCACAAAAAAAGAAGAAGGCTTGTGGCGCTTCTTCTTAAAAGGGATCGATATAGCCGATTTCTCTGGCTTTTTGTACCATTTCTTGGTAATTCTTTACGTTCAACTTGCCGTAAATGCGATTTAATAAAACGGCCAGGGAAGAGGTGGACATATAGGCTTCTTTCGCGACTTCTTTTCGTGATTTTCCCGAGGCATAGAGGCGGAGAATTTTTAATTCGTTTTCCGTGAGCTTTTCCTGAAGATGTTTCTTAGAAGAAAAATACCTTTTGTTCTCCAAGCAAACCCCTCGTATCTTCGCTAAAAGACTTTGGGTCGACTCTTCTTTCGAAATAAAACCCATACAGCCCATATCCTTGGCCTTTTCCCGGTAAAAATCAAGATTATAGCCCGACAAAATCAACACTTTTGAACCGTAATCCCGTATCAACGCTTTGCTTAACTCCAGACCGTTTTCTCCCTTCGCCATACCGTCCAGATTAATGTCTATAAGAAGAAGATCGTAGGTCTCTTCTTGTAATTTGCTTTTTATGTCTTTCATTTTCTCCGGAATGTCCACCCGAATTTCCCCGCCGGATTCTAAATCCATCTTCAAGCATTGGGCCAGCATTTTATGATCTTCGATTAACATAATCTTCATAGATCCGCTCCTTTTTAATCGGTACATTCACATGGAAGGCCAGGTATTTTTCCTCTTCTCCTCGGCCCTCTTCTACCCGAAATACTCCGTCCAGCCGTTTGGTTTCGAAATCCAATAATTTCAAGCCGGTGCTCCGGCCCGCACCGTCCTCCAAGTAATCGCCGTAATTTATCATGGACAGATGAATCTCCTTTTGTTTTTCCTCCAAATGAATTTCGGCGTAATCGCCCTTTCCGTGCTTGAAAAGATTGCTCACCAATTCGTAAAGGGCTTTATACAGAAAGCTGTCGTATGGACCGGGCACTGAAAATTCCTCGGAACAAGTGAAGTCGATTAGTATGCCCCGATTTTGGTACTTGTCTTCCAAATCCCTAATAAGGCCGTAGTAATTGTTGCTTAAGCTTTCCTTCGAACTTAAGATTGGATCATAGGCATTCAATTCTTGGCGGATTTTTTTAATGTTGTTCGAGAGAATTTCCAGAATTTGATCCCTCTCGGAAAAAGACGGGGCCTTTTGAACCAGCTTATGTACGAGAATAATGTCCTGCAAAATCATATCGTGGAGAAAACGAGTGTTTTTCTCGGAGTAAAGCCGCGCATACTTATCCAACAGGAGATTTTCCTTTCCCCTGTTCAAGAGGCTGCCTATCTCTTCCCGGCTCAGGTCGCGGTAATTGAAGTAATTGGAGACCATGACGAAAAACGCGCTCAAGTAAAGGGAGAGAAAGAAGATTTCGGTAAATTTCCTTGGAAAACCATTGACGATAAAAAGGATGAGAAAAAGCACAGAGCAAAACTTCGCCCACTCTTTAAAAGACGGGACAAAGGCTTTGAGGGATAAACGACACGCTTTTGTAAGCAAATAGATTAAGATGGCGGCTAAGACGGCCATCATATAAAATTCCTCGTAATTCTCAAAATAATTCCATAGGGAAGAGAGATAGAAACTTCCCCATAAATACAAGACCAAAAAGACCGCAGTTGACATCATAATCCGGTAACTGTAAAGGCCCCGCCCCTGTATTTCTTTCTTTTTGACCAGGATAAAAAGAAGGGGAAACAAACAAAAAATTAAGTAGACCCCCATGTATAGAAAGTTGACCTCCAGAGAAGAAAAGGTCGATAAAAGATAGATCGCTAAAAAAGCGAGGAGGGTCAAAAGACGAAAAGGACCGAAGTGAAAATTTCCTTCTAAGACGATATCCATATAGGAAAAGATCAACTGCAGGGCAAAAAAATAGCGAAGAAGAATGTCGTTGTGTAGATATGCTACGATGAAATCTTCCGAGATAAAATAAAGGGGAATCAAAAGCAGAGTAGTACAAACCCGATAGACGTAATTTTTTTCTCTCTCCTCCAACAGAATAAAGAAAGAGATAAAATTCGTGAGCGTAAAAAGACCGGTTAAGGCAACGATATGAAAACTGCCGCCACCTTTTTTTACGGCAACTAAATAAAACCAATAAAGGGCCAGCTGGGTTAGGCTATGGCTCCAAAGCAAGATCGGTTTTTTATACGGCAAAAATCGATTCACGGCTTCCTCCTCACGTCCATTAGTCTCTATTTTAATCATACTGAATTGAAAAGGAAATTTCACCTAACTTTTGTCCGAACATCATTGGAGCCGTCTTCCGATGTTTGATGATTGATCTAAAGTTAAAGTGGATTCCTCGCCTTTCGGCAAAGAATTTGCTCTTGCTCAACGCAAAAACACGCCACAAACTAAAGTGACCCCCAAAGATTGGATTTCTTGGTCCAATTTTTGGGGGTCAGTGCAATCCTTTCGGATGCCTTTTTCATTTATTCTCTGTTTGCTTTTTCGATGATTTCTTCCGCCAGTTGTGCGGGAACATCTTCGTAGCGAACGAATTCCATGGTGAAGGAACCGCGGCCTTGGGTCATGGCCCGTAGGTCGATGGCGTATTCATACATTTCCGCTTGCGGTGCTTCGGCCATAATTAATTGACCGCCGCCGGGTTGTTGGTCCATCCCGAGGATTCTGCCGCGGCGCTTGTTCATATCGCCCATGACATCGCCCATGTATTCGTCGGGCACGGCCACTTCAACGGCCATAATGGGCTCTAAGAGCACAGGTTTCGCTTCGGCAATCCCCTTCTTAAAGGCGATGGATGCCGCCATTTTAAAGCTGACTTCGTTGGAGTCGACATCGTGGTAGCTGCCGTCGTAGAGCACGGCCTTGACGCCGGTAACGGGGAAGCCGGCGAGGACGCCTTTTTCCATGGATTCTTCCAAGCCTTTTTCAACGGCGGGGAAGTAGTTTCTCGGCACGCTGCCGCCGAAGACTTCTTCGTCGAAGACAAAGCCTTCGTCGGTGGGTTCGAAGCGAATCCATACGTCGCCGTATTGGCCGGCGCCGCCGGATTGTTTCTTGTGTTTCCCTTGAACCGATGCGGTGCCGCGAATGGTTTCTCTATAAGGCACGATAAAGGGCACTTTCTTCACTTCCACGCCAAAGGTGTTCTTTAATTTGTCTAAGATGACGTCCAAGTGAACATTGCCTTGGCCGCCGATGGTCATTTGTTTCGTTTCGGCGTTGCGATTGATCACGATGCCCGGGTCTTCGTCTTGAAGCTTTCGAAGGGACAGGGTGAGCTTTTCTTCGTCGTTTTTCGAGGCCGCTTCAATGGCATAGAAGTAAACCGGTTGCGGCATTTTTACGCGCTTGTAAACCACTTTGTGGGCCTTGTCGCAAAGGGTGTCGCCGGTTTTGGTGACGGTGAGCTTCGAAATGGCACCGATGTCGCCGGCGTGGATCACATCCACGGGGACTTGTTCCTTGCCGCGAATTACAAAGGGGCCGGTGTTCTTTTCATCTGCATCTTGGGAGCTGTTGTAGAGAGCCGTGTCCTTGGTCATGGTGCCGCTCAAGACTTTGTAGATGGAAATTTTACCAACATAGGGGTCGGTAATGGTTTTAAATACAACGGCGGAGAAAGCCTCGTCGTCGGAAATGGTGTGTTCTTCGCCGGATTCGTAGCGGAAGCCGGTGTGGGCACGCTCGTCGTCGGGTGCGGGCATGTAGTTGACGATGGTGTTTAATAAAATATCGATACCGATGCCTTTTTCCGCACTGCCTACCAAAAGAGGTACGGCGTCGCCGTTAATGAGGGCGGCGGTAACCCCGCGGAGCAATTCGTCGCGGGTGAATTTTTCGCCGCTGAAGTATTTGTCCATGAGGACTTCGTCGCTTTCGGCGACCACTTCGGCGATTTCTTCGTACATACGCTCCGTGGCTTTCACTTGATCGTGATTTAATTCCACTTCTTCCGGGGCGGCGTTTTTATATTCAAAGCCTTTTTGGAAAATAACGTCGGTGACGCCGACAAAGCTGTCGCCTTCGCCGATGGGGACGGAGAAGGGGATAACTTTCTTGCCGAAGAGGCTTTCGATTTGTTCCATTAAGGCGCGGAAATTAACGTTTTCTCCGTCGATCTTGTTCACGAAAATAATCCGCGGCAAGCCGATTTCTTCCGTATATTTCCACATTCTTTCCGAACCCACTTGGACACCGGCGGTGGCGTCGATAATCATCAATGCCGCTTCGGCCGCTCTCAAAGCGCCCATGGCTTCGCTGATAAAGTCCATGTAGCCGGGCGTGTCGATAATATTTAATTTCATCTTTCGCCATTCGATAGGAATAATGCTGGTGCCGATGGACGTTCCCCGTTCTTTTTCTTCTTTAGAGAAGTCCGACATGGTATTTTTTTGATCCACATGTCCGATTTGTTTCGTGGCACCGGATTGGTACAAGAGCGCTTCGGTTAAATTGGTCTTGCCCGATCCGCTGTGCCCGACAAGGGCCAAGTTACGAACTTCTTTCGTGTTATATGCTTTCATTCAATTATTCCTCCTATCGTGCGATTTCCTTACGGAAACGTTTTTATGGTTACAATTATATCATAGCCCGATGAGATTTGCATTCATCCTCCCCTCTTCTTGTCATAATTTATAGTCGCGGCCGCCCTCAGCGCTGTTTTTGCGCCACGAAAAAAACGAGCCGAAGCTCGTTTCTCTCTTTATTCTTTTCGCAACAGGGCGCGAATTTGGCTTTCCGTCCATCCAAAGGCGCCGCCGGAGTGGATGAAGAGGATGTTTTTATCCGCCTCCCAACGGCCTTTTAAAATTTCCGAAACAAGGCCGTACATGGCTTTGCCCGTGTAGACGGGATCCAAAATAATCCCCGTTTGGGAGACGAAGTCCCAAATAAATTCCAGCTCTTCCGGCCGGCTTAATGCGTAGCCTCGGCCCACGTAGTCGTCGATAACCGTGGCCTCGGCGGAAATGCTCGTGCCCTTTAATTCATTCATCTCACCCACGATACGGGGAAGCAATTTTTCCTCGACGACAAAGGCCGGTGCGGCGACGGAAATGCCGACAATGTCTTTGTTCGACTCCCTGAGGGCGTTGGCGTAGGCGAGGCCTGCAAGCATGCCGGCGCTGCCTGCGACGCAAGCCACCACATCAAAGGTAATGCCCATGTCTTTTTCCCGGGCGAGGATTTCGTCGAAGCAGTCCACATAGCCGAAGCTTCCCAGGCCGTTAGAGCCGCCCATGGGAATAATCAAGGTCTTCTTTCCTTCTTGGTCCAGTTCTTCTTTCCACGCCGCCATGATCCCGCGGTGATTGGCGTCGTAGGCTTCTTGGCTGATAAAGCGCACCTCGGCACCGGCCAGGCGATCCAAAAAGAGATTCCCTTCATCGGGGGCATCGTCCGGCCCCACTAAAAGCAAGTGGCACCCAAAGCCCAGGCGGGCGCAGACCATGGCCGTGGCTCGGGCGTGGTTGCTTCCCACGGCGCCGGTGGTAATAATATCCGTGGCGCCCTCGTCCAGGGCCTGTTGAAACAGGTATTCCAACTTCCGAATTTTATTGCCCGTCACCGAGACGCCGGTCATGTCGTCCCGCTTAATAAACAAATTTGCCGGCAGGTCCGCATCCATGAGCTGTATCGATTCGATACGCGTCGGCGTATTGGCTAAAGATAATTTTTTCATTGAACACCTCAATAAGACAATCCATCTTCCGCATCGGCCCGTCGGAGCACCTGCCAGGTGCCCTTCTCGTAGTTGCAGATGCCCAGGCCCACGGGAGCCGCAATGGGCCGGGACCAGAAATCCTTCACCGCCACTCCTTCCATGACGTGGTAGAGGGCCCGTATGCTCACGCCGTGGCCGACGATGAGCACGTGGTCGTAATCCGACGTTTCAAGCCTCATGAGAAAGGCTGAAAGCTTCTCGTAGAGATCGTAGAAATCCATTAGGCCTTCGCGATGATAGGCATCCGGCGCGTTTAAATAAACTTGGGCCAGAGGATCTTTCAATATATCTTTAAAAAGCATGCCTTCCCAAGGACCCAAGGGCAATTCCCGCAGGGCCTCTTCTTCTATAATGGGCACGGCGCGGGATTTCAGCAAGCCTTCGGCCGTTTTTCGCGCCCGCATGAGATCCGAAGTGTAGCAGCAATCGAAGGGCACGGAGGCCAGGCGTGCCGCCATGGCGTCGATGGCCGCCTCCCCCTCCCGGGTAATGGGCGAATCCATTTGTCCCTGAATGCGATCTTCTCTGTTCCACTCAGTTTCGGCGTGGCGCAGAAGATAAAGCTTCATGGTTTAGATGCGTGTAAGAACAAAGGCAATGGTGCCGTCGTTTAAATCGGTCTTTTCCGCATCCACGGATTTCAGTTCCATGGCATCGGCCAAAGTTTCTTCCATGATTTGTTCTTTCGCCTCTTCCAAAGCGGCCTTTACATCGCCTTCGGCGTCGTATGCGATGGCAATGTGGTCGGTGACTTCGTAGTCGTTGGCCTTCCGTTGTTTTTGAACCTTGGAGACAAATTCGCGGACATAGCCTTCGGCGATTAATTCTTCGGTGAGTTCCGTATCCAGGATCACGAAGAGATTGTCTTCCATGCAGACGTCGAAGCCTTCTTTCGAGGAAATGTCTACGAGTACGTCGTCAAGGCTGACTTCCGTGTCTTCGCCGTTTAAGTTCATGGTGACGCTGCCCTTCTTCAGCTCGTCGTAAAGGGCCTTGGCGTCGCTTTGTGCCAATTGTTTTTGGAAATCTTTGATCTTAGGACCGAACTTTCTGCCCACTTCTTGGAAATTGGGCTTTAAGCTGTAGGCCATATACTCGGTTAAGTCGTCGGAGAAGACCAGCTCTTTCACATTGAGCTCTTCTTTAATTAAATCGGTGAGATCGCCGATGATGGGTTTTAAATCCCCGTCGACCAAGACTTCGCCCAAGGGTTGACGCACTTTGATCTTGGCGTTTTCGCGACCGGCGCGGCCCAAGGTAACCAATTGACGGACGATGGCCATTTTTTCTTCCAGCTTTTCGTCGATGGCCATCTCATCCACCGTGGGATAGTCCGTTAAGTGGACGCTTTCGCCGCCGTCTAAGGTTTGGTAAAACTCTTCGGCGATAAAGGGCGCGAAGGGGGCGATCATTTTCGCAAGGCCGAGGAGCACGTCGTAGGCCGTTTTAAAGACCGCATCCCTCGAGGGGGTGTCCGCTTCGTCCCAGAAGCGCCGTCTGTTTCTGCGGATGTACCAATTGGACAAATCTTCCGCCACGAAATCTTGAATGTCGCGAACCACTTTCGTCACTTCGTGAATTTCCATGTTTTCCAGCACGGATTTCAGGAGGCTGTTGTATTTGGAAAGCATCCAGCGGTCGATTTCGTCGTAGGCGACGTCTTTGATTTCTCTGGGATCCACGTCGTTAATGTTGGCGTACATGGTGAAGAAATTGTGCGTGTTTCTCAGGGAGCGGAAGAATTTCCCGTTCACTTCCCGAAGGCCGTCTTCGTCGAATTTCGTCGGCGTCCACGGCGGAGAAACGTACATGAGGTACCAGCGCACGGCATCGGCGCCGTATTTTTCGAAGAGCTCCGTAGGCGATACGGTATTGCCCCGGGATTTACTCATCTTCTTGCCGTCTTTATCCAAAATTAGGTCGTTGACCAAAACGCTCTTGTAGGGCGCTTTTCCGGTCATGTACGTGGAGATGGCCAAAAGGGAGTAGAACCAACCGCGGGTTTGGTCGATGCCTTCGCTGATGAAATTGGCGGGGAAGAGTTTGGCGAAATCTTCCTTGTGTTCAAAGGGATAGTGCCATTGGGCGAAGGGCATAGCCCCGGAGTCGAACCAGCAGTCGATAACATCCGTTTCCCTTTCCATGACGCCGCCACATTCGCAGCGCAGGTGTACGTCGTCGACATAGGGGCGGTGCAGCTCGATGGTTTCGTCGATGTCTTCGATGGATTCTTCCACCAATTGCTTAATGCTTCCGATGCTGCGAAGCTTGCCGCAATCCGGGCAGCGCCAGATCGGGAAGGGCGTGCCCCAGTATCTGGACCGGGAGATGGCCCAGTCGTTTAAGTTTTCAAGCCAGTTGCCGAAGCGCTTTTCGCCGACGAAATCCGGATACCAGTTGACGCCTTCATTGTTTTTCACCAATTGATCCTTCATCTTGGTCACTTCAATGTACCAGGAGGGGTGAGCGTAATAGATTAAGGGCGTCTTGCAGCGCCAGCAGTGGGGATAGTTGTGGACGATGGTTTCTTTGCTGAAGACTTTGTCTTGCATCTTCAGGTAGTCGATGATTTCTTCGTTGACGCTGTGAACGAATTGGCCCTTCCACTGGGTTTCGGTAAAGTTCCCGTCGTCGTCTACGGGTTTCACGAAGGCCAGGTCGTTTCTGCGGCCCGTTTGATAGTCGTCTTCCCCGAAGGCCGGTGCCGTATGCACGATGCCGGTACCGTCTTCCGTGGTGACGTAATCGGCGAGGACGACGACAAAGGCATTGCCGTCCACGTGAATTTGATCGATGAGTTGTTCGTAGCGGCGGCCCTCTAAATCCTTGCCCTTGACCACTTCGATGACTTCGTATTCATCTTTCAGCACCTTGTCCATAAGATTTTTCGCCAGGTAGTAAACATTGCCGTCGGCATATTTCACCTTGGCATAATCCACATCCGGGTGCACGGCCAATGCCACATTGGAGGGCACGGTCCAGGGCGTGGTGGTCCATGCCAGGTAGTAGGCATCTTCGTCCACGGCCTTGAATTTCATGGTGATGGTGGGCGTCTTGTCTTCCTGATAGCCTTGGGCCACTTCGTGGGACGCGAGGCCGGTGCCGCAGCGGGGGCAGTAGGGCAGGATCTTGTGGCCTTCGTAGATGAGGCCGTCGTTAAACATTTTATCTAAAATGTGCCAGACACTTTCGATGTAGCTGTTGTTCAGGGTGATGTAGGGATCGTCCAAATCGACCAAATAACCCATGCGGGCGGTCATCTTCCGCCACAGGCCTTCGTATTCGAAAACCGATTCGCGGCACTTTTTGTTAAATTTTTCGATGCCGTATTTTTCGATGTCTTGTTTGTTGTGAAGGTCCAGCTTCTTTTCCACTTCAATTTCTACAGGCAGGCCGTGGGTATCCCAACCGGCTTTGCGGTTGACGCGATAGCCCTGCATTGTTTTGTAGCGGCAAGTCAAGTCCTTTAAGGTTCTCGCCATGACGTGGTGAATACCGGGTTTGCCGTTGGCTGTCGGCGGCCCTTCGTAGAAAATAAAATCGTCGTTTCCTTCTCGAATTTCGACGGATCGTTTCAACAGATCCATGTCTTGCCAGAAGTCGACGATGCGCTTTTCACGCACGTCAGCGATGTCTTGGGACAGTGTTTTAAACTTTGCCATAATTCTCTCCTCTTTCTTCATAATCTATAAAAAAAGCCCCTTCGTCTGTTGACGAAGGGACGCTTTTATACGCGGTACCACCCTACTTATAGGATTCTATCACTCAAAGCCTTAACGCGGCGGACGACCCGTAGGGTTCTAAGGAAGGTGATGCGACTTCTACTGTAATGGCACGTCTCAGCTGCTGTACCTCTCTGTGAATAGGGAGCAAAAGTCTTCGGCTTCTATTTCTCGATGAAATTTGTAATTGTCATGTCCTTTAGACGGCTCACGATGTCTTTTTGCAGGCCGTAAATGCTGTGGTGAAATCTGCATCCCTGAATTTCTTCGGAATCAAAGCGGTTGCAATAAGGATCATTGGCGTGCATACAGCGGCTTAACTCGATGGGCCCGTCGATGGCTAAGATAATATCATACAACGATATGGATTCAGCCGGACGATTCAGGCTATAGCCGCCTTTCGCGCCGCGGCGTGACTTGGTCAGCCCACCTATGTTCAGCTTTCGCAAGATACGCAAAGTAAATCTGGAAGGCACGCCCATGGCCTCGGCAATCGTCGGTGCGCCGACAACCTGGCCTTCGTTTGCCGCTAAATAGGCGATAATGCGAAAGGCGTAATCTATTTCCTGTGTCAGCTTCACAATGTCACATCCTCCTTTATTTGTCAGGTACGATATTATACCATGTTTAAATTTTTCGGTAAAGCGTAAAAGCCATCGTGTTCCCGATTAAATAATTTTACCAAGGTGCTGTTTTGGTCTAAAACCACATCGTCCAGGCGGAGTCGGGCGCCTTTTTTTACGGGACGGGCCAGTTTCGTCTTGCCGACGATGAGCCCGATGGGCAGCAGATTTTCTTCGTAGGCCGTTTCGCCTTCCACCAAGGTGCCGTAGCAGGTGTCGGATCCGATGCCTTCAATGGCATCGCCGGCTTCCATGTCTTTTTTTGCGACGGCCACGGTGTGGGCCACATAGCCGACCTCCGGTGCGATGGTGGGTTCATTATACATAACAGCTTTTGCTATTGTCAAAGGGGTTTCGATATTTGTCAGGTGATAGGGCCGATAAAAAATGTAATTGGGCCCGTCGCCCATGGATAAATAAGGCATTTCCCGACGGATCATGGGCTCGTCGCTTTCCACCGATACGAAGACGCCTGGGGCGATGCCGTGCACGAAATTAACCGTGCCGGTGCGGTTCATCTCCCCGCCGAGATCTTTTGTGCGAAGCTTTCGGCTCAATTCATCGATGGTGGCGTGCATGCCCACGCAGCCGCCTTCATCGGGCAAAAGCCCCGTGGCATTACATACGGCATTGAGCTCGATCATGGTGTTGGTGGCATCGACAAAGGAGGTGAGCATGCGGGGGCTGATTCCCTTTTTCTCCGCCTCGTCTTTTAACGTCGCCGGCGTGGCCTCCACATTCATGGGATTGTTTTTTCCCTTTCCTGCGGCGACGACGCGAAAACCTAAAAAGGTCGCAAAGTTATACAGCTCCATAATGGCGCCGGGCTCATCTCCGGCCGTGCCCGTGTAGCAAAGACCTTTTTCCTTCGCCTTTTTCAAGAAGTAAGGCCCGAGGAGCACGTCGCATTCCACATTAAAGCTGATAATGTGTTTGCCCGCGTTCAGTCCGTTTTCATTGATGCAGGCGCCGGCTTCCGTGTTGCCGGTGCAGTCGCAAATGGCATCGACCTCATTTAGTCGCCATGCCAGGGAATTGTCTGTGGTTAAAACCATCTTCCCTTCATTGACTAGACCCTCCGCCTCGTTTGCATCGGCGGTAAATGTGTATCCGTCGTCCTTTAAGCCCACATCTTTCGCCTTGGCCAAAAGGCCTTCTTCTCTTCTGGACGACCAGAGGATGACGTCTATATTATGAATTGTTTTTAATTGTGCAACCAATCCCGATCCCATTAAGCCGGCGCCGACGACGGCGATGCGAATGGGACCGCGTTTAGACAAATCTTCTTGTAGTTTCATATTTGTCCTCCCATCATTCTTTAGAATTATAGCATACATTTTCCGTGTCTGTGGCACGAGGTGGCCACCGGCTTGTAATCTTAACGCTATTTTTGATTTTCACCGCCTGCTTCGGGTATGAATCATTGGAATAGGAGTGAATTTATGAACAGAAATTATACATTAATCGAAAAGCGAACCATCGACGAATTACACGGCGAGGTTTCTCTTTTAAAACACAATCAGACGGGGGCGGAAGTCCTCCTAATCGACAATAAAAACCACAACAAAACTTTCTCCATCGGCTTTAAAACGCCGCCGGAAGATTCCACCGGCGTCGCTCACATTGTGGAACACTCCACCTTGTCCGGATCGAGAAAATACAAGACCAAGGAGCCTTTTATGGACATGGTGGCATCCAGTGTGCAGACTTTTTTAAACGCCATGACCTATCCCGACAAGACCCTCTACCCCATTAGCTCCCGCAACGACAAGGATTTCAACCAGCTCATGGACGTGTATTTAGACGCGGTCTTTTACCCGGCCATGAAGGACAATCCGAAGATCTTTTACCAAGAAGGTTGGCATCCGGAGATTCAAGACGGTCGTCTCGTGGCAAACGGCGTGGTCTTTAACGAAATGAAGGGCGTCTACTCCGATCCCAACAATCGCATCAGCGACATGATTCGCGAAAAGCTCCACCCGACGGGCACCTATTCCCACGATTCCGGCGGCAATCCGAAAAATATTCCCGAGCTCACCTACGAGGATTTTTTGACTTTCCACGGACGCTACTACCACCCGTCCAACAGCTACATTCTTCTCGCCGGCGACTTGGATTTCGACGAGCGCTTGGATTATTTAGACAAAAACTATTTAAGCCACTTCGATTACAAGGACCCCGCCTCGGCCATTGTCGGCCACGATTTCTACGACGGCCTCGCGGAATTTCACGAGACCTACGATTTAAGTGAAGGGGAAGATCCCGCGGGGAAAAATTACTTCGCCTTCGCCCTCACCGCCAAGGTGGATCCCACGCCGGAAGATCTTCTTCTGCGCAATTTCTTCCAAGAGCTCTTCATCGAATCGGAAAACGGCCTGTTGAAAAAGCCGCTGCAGGCGGCGGGCATCGGCGAAGACGTGTACTCGGAACTTTCCGCCACCAACACCTGGGATTTTTCCGTGGTGGCCTACCGCGCCGATGAACATCGCTTCGAAGAATTTAAATCCATCGTCACGGACACCTTCACCCGCTACGCCGAAGAAGGCATCGACGAAGATGTCCTTGAAGCGACCCTTGAAAAATTTGAATTTACCGTTCGCCGCGGCGGCGGCAGCCACGCCGATCTAATCTCCTACATCGGCGCCTTAAACACCTGGCTCTACGGCCAAAGCCCCTTGGACGGCTTGGAGCTCTTGCCCCTTTTGAAAAAGCTCCGTGAAAAAATCGGCACGACCTACTACCAAGAAAAGATCCGGGAATTTTTCCTCGAGCCCACCCACCGCATCTTTATGAATGTGGCACCGGAGATCGGCAAACAGAAAAAAGAAGAGGCGGCCCTCGCCGAAAAACAACGGGCGAAACTTGCGGCCCTTTCCGAATCGGAGAGAAAAGACATCGAAACCTTAGTCGAGGACCTGAGGGCTTACCAAATGGCGCCGGATTCTACCGAAGCCAAGGCCACCATTCCGAAATTGGATTTAAAGGATTTAGGCGAGGGCATTACGAAAATTCCACGGACCGTCACGGAGATCGAGAAGGTGGCCCTGACGGAAAATCCGCTGAATACCAACGGCATCGTCTACACAAATCTGGCCTTCGACATGGGCCATTTGTCGGAAGACGAATTGGCCTACGCCTCTCTCTTAGGGGAAGTCTTGACGAAAGTGGCCACAGAAAATTACGACGAAGCGGCGCTGGAAACGGAAATCTTCCTCTCAGGCGGCGGCTTCACCTTCGATACGCCGGTGGAAGAAACCGCCGACGGATATAAGCCCTACTTCTTTATCTCCACCGGTGCCCTGCCGCGGCAGCTTCAAAGAGGCTACGCCGTCTTGGATGAAATCCTTACGAAGAGCCGCTTAACCGACACCAACAGGCTCAAGACCATTTTAGAGGGGCTCAAGGCGGACATCGCCAACACCCTCTTGCAATCGGGCCACCTCATCGTCTCCAATCGCGTACGCACCCACTTCAGTGAGGGCGCCTATGTGGACGACATGATGAACGGCCTGGCCTTCTTCGACTTCGTCTGCGACTTGGTGGATGCAAAAGATTACGCCGCCGCCGGGAAAAAGCTCGAAGACGTGGCGAAAAAGCTCTTTGCAAAAGATCGCCTCACCGCCAATCTCATCGCCGAGAAAGAGGATTTGAAAGCGGCGGAAGAGGCCATCGCGCCTTTCCTGCGATCCTTCAAACACCTCGGCGCCGAAGACTACACCGTGGCCTTTAAACCGGAAAAGGTGCGGGAAGCCTTTACTCTAAATTCCCAAGTCAACTACATTGCCAAGGGCGGCAATTTTAAGGCCCTAAATAAAGCCTACACCGGCGATATGGCCGTCCTTGCCAACGTCATCAGCAATCTCTATTTGCACCGGGAAATCCGTGCCAAGGGCGGTGCCTACGGTGCCGGCATTCGCATTGCAAAAAGCGGCAATGTGGCCACCTACTCCTATCGCGATCCCCATGTAAAAGAAACCATTCAAGCCTACGACACCATCGGCGATTTCCTCCGCGCCCTGAAGCTTTCCGACAGAGACTTGGCGGACATGATCATCGGCGTCATGAACACCTTCGATCCCCACATGGCCCCCGCCGCCTACGGCATCTTGGACTTTAAGCGGTTCTTAAACGGCACCGGCGTCGAATCCCTTGAGGCCCTTCGCCGTGAGGCCCTGGCCACCACCGTGGAAGCCTTAAGGGGCTACGGCGATATGCTGGACGCCTTAATGGGCGAAGAGCAAATGGTCGCCATGGGCTCCGAAACCGCACTAAAAGAAGCCGATGCCTTCGATCGCTACGAAAGTTTAAATCGATAAAGAAATCCCCCCGTGGGGATTTCAGAGTGATGACAAAGGG
>NZ_JBBKBU010000037.1:0-21319 GCF_037892835.1 Peptoniphilus sp. HCN-40583 | reverse complement strand
AAGCACCCGATGACGGGTGCTTTTTTTGTGAAAGCCGCGGCAGAAGGACGACCTTGTGATGAAGAATTTCTTCCCACGAAAAAACGCCGCTGTTAGCGACGTTTCCATCTACCCATCATCTTCTTTTTTCTCTTTCGGTTTTGTATTGCCGAAGAGGGCTTTGAAGGCGGCTTCTTCTTTTTCTCTCACTTTTTCCAGGCGCCCTCGCTCTTTTATTAAGTCTTTCCTACGGGCTTCTCGCCCCTCGGCATCAAGGACTCCCGCAAAAGGCGGCCCCTTTCTTATGGCGGCGATCCCATCTGCATACCGCTCCCGCAGATTTTTCAGTCGGGCTTCTTCCTCCAAGAGGCTTCCGGGAAGCGAGTCTCCCTCGTCTCTTTCCGCTTCATCTGCAAGTTTCCTCAGGGCTTTTTCATCGCCTGCCCGAAAGGCATCCGCGGCTTTTTCCATAAGCGCCTCGTCACAGGCCTCGGGATTCAGATCCCGGTGCAGGGTCTTTATGAGCACCATCATCAGCCCCCGCAGCGCCTCTTCCTTCGCCGCGGGCCGGGCTTTCCATGCCCGGGCTTCCGCCAGCAAGGTCTTTTTTCGGCTCAGCTCCCCTTCCCATTGGCCCAATATTTCATCCATTTGGGCTTCGGCGATTTTTCCCGCCACGGTTTTTCCCGCCAAGCGCCTCTCTCTTTCCCGGGCGAGGACGAGGATGCGGCAGCGGGCTTCGAGAATGTCGATTTCCACATCGTAAAATGCCAGGCGATCCGCCATTTCGATTTCTCGCCCCACGACGTGGATAAGGTATGCTTTTGTGTAAATGGCCTCCGCCACGGATTGCCTCAAATCGTCGATGGACGCTTTTAATTCCCTCACCCGAGGCAATTCGATCATGTCCCCCACGGCGCACCCCCTTTCGCGCCCATTATAACAGGAAGGGTGCGAGGATACAAAAACGAGGCACCGGGTGGCGCCTCGCGTAAGTATTATTCGAAATCTTTCAGCCAATCCGCCATGAGGCGGAAGTAGCGTCCCTCTTCTTCAATAAAGGCCATGTGCCGCGAGTCGCGGAAGAGTTCCCAACGGGCATTGGGCAATTCGTCGGCCATGCTCTTGGCGATGTAGGGGCTGCACAGATCCATTTGGCCGCTGGTCACCAGGGTGGGCACGGTGATCTTCCCCAATTGGCCACGGTAGTCGTAGCGGGCCAAGGTGCCCGTGGGGCCGAATTCGTTGGCGCCCCAGGCGGTGGTGTACACTTCCCCGGCGTTTTTCTTTTCCCGCTTCAAATACTCGGGGCTCTTTTCATTCACTGTGGGGCCGCAGTACAGCGCCATGAAGCGGTCCAGGGCCTTCAGGTAATCGGGATCGTCGTATTTATCCGACGCTTCGGCCTGATTAAATATCGCCCGCTCTTTTTTGGTCATAAAGCGGTAGATGCGCCGCCACTGCTCTTCCCGCCACAGGGCGGCGGAGTGAAGGGTGGATGCCAGAATCAGGGAGAGGACGCCTTTGGGATCCCGCTCCATCATGTAGGAAATGGCAAGCATCCCGCCCCAGGATTGGCCGAGGAGGTGAATCTTCTCGAGGCCCAGATGCTCTCTTATAGCCTCGAGCTCATCCATCCACACCTCGGCATTGTAGAGCTCCGTGTGGCCCGGGGTGGCGGATTCGCCGCAGCCGATTTGATCGTACATAATAATGGGCCGATCCAGCGCCTCGGCAATCTTGTCGAAGCCTTCGAAATAATTGTGGGTACTTCCCGGCCCGCCGTGAAGGAGGAGGAGGGGCGCCTTCTTCCCCTCGGGATTCGTGATGCGGTAATAGGTTTCGAATCCTTTAAAGGCCATGCGCCCTTCTTTAATTGCGACCATGTTCTTCCTCCTCTACGACAATGAGATCTTTCGTCACTTGATTTAACACTTCGCTGCCCTCTTCGGTGATGAGGACCAAATCTTCGATGCGCACGCCGATGCCTTCATCGAGCAAATAAATCCCCGGTTCCACGGAAAAGACTTGCCCCGGCTGAATCACGGCGTCGTTGGCCGAGGACACGTCGCCTACTTCGTGATCTTCCAGGCCGATGGAGTGGCCGGTGCGGTGGGTGAAGTAGTCGCCGTAGCCCTTGGATGTAATGTAGTCGCGGCAGGCTTTATCCACGTCGCACATGCGGTTACCGGGCTTGGCGGCGGCGATGCCCCGGAGGTTGGCCTCTTTCACGATTTCGTAGACTTCCCTCGCCTTGTCGGAGACTTCGCCGATAAAGACCGTGCGGGTCATGTCGCTGGCGTAGTTTTTATACATGCCGCCAATGTCCAAAACCACGGAGTCGCCTCGCTTGCCTTTTGAATCGTCGGTGGCATGGTGGGGATCGGCGCCGCCGCGGCCGTAAGCCGTAATGGGATCGAAGGACAGCTCCGTCACGCCTCGCTCGGCGAAAAGCTCCCGAACTTTCTGATCCATCTCTTTTTCCGTAAGGCCCTTTACCACCCAGGGGATGAGCGCTTCCATGACTTCGTCGCAGATTTTTGAGGATTCACGCATAATCTCTTGTTCTTCCTCGTCTTTAATGCGGCGCACGTCGTCGACGAGAAGGGAGCCGTTCACGTAGCGCTTCTCGGGGAAAATTTCCTGAAGGCGCAGAAGGAAGTGGCTGGGCCAATTCTTGTCGATGCCGACGGTGTCGCCCTCTTCCATGGCTTCGGCGAGAATCGCCACGCCGTCGTCCACATCGTTGTACCAAATTAAATCCACGCCCACGTCTCCCTCTTGGGGAAAGAGTTCGTTGATCACGAGCTTCGCCCCGCCTTTTGCGTGGAGGTAGAGAACGAGCATGCGCTCGCCGGGGGCGATTTTTCGCCCGAGGAGGTAGAAAATGGCCACGGGATCGGAAATAAGCAGGTGATCCATGCCGCGGGCTTTCATGCCCTCTGTGATTCGCCGGATCCGTTCTTGATTCATAAAAGGCTCCTTTCAGTTTAATTGATTGTCATCCTCCACCAAGCGGTTCAGCTTCGGACTGAATGCCGCGAGTAGGAGGCCGCCGAAGGTTATAATGGCGGCGATGATAAAGTAGGTTTTTGCAAAGGGAAATTGCAAGGTAAATTCGTAGAGGTAGCCGTAGGTTTTCGCGGAGATAAAGATGGCGAAGACCCACACGCTCATTAAGGTGGAGAGGAGGCGGGCCGGAGCGTATTTAGAAATAAAGGCATTGCCCAGTGGCGCAAAGACCATTTCACCGAGAGACAATATAATGCCGAAGGCCACGATCCACAGAAGGCCCGCTTGATTTTCCCCTCGTGCCACGTCAGCTACGGCGAAGATTCCGTAAGCCGCGCCTAAAAGGAGCAAACCGAAGGCGGTTTTCTGAAACATGTTGAAGTCGCCTTTTTCGCTACGCGCCCGCTTCGCCCAGTACATGCCGAGAGCCGGCCCCATGAGAATGCAGCACAGGGAGTTCAGGGCGTCGAACCAGGAGGAGGGAATGGTGAAGCTGCCTACCATCCAATTGGCGGCGGGATTCTCTCCCGCCCAGTGGAAGTACACGGGCAAATAGGCCAGGTGCCAAAACACCCGAAACAGGATGGAAAAGAAGGAGACGAGGACGATGGCCCCCACCCGCTTCTTTTCCGCGGGGGTGAGGGGCGCCTTGCTCTTCTCTTCTTTTTCTTTTTTCTCGTCGTATTTAAAGGGCTTCTTTCCCGTGTCCCCGAGAAAGTTTCCCCCGAGGACAAAGATAAGCGCCGCCGCAAACAAGACCAGGGCGCAAACCAAAAAGCCGAAGGCGTAGCCTCTGCCCATGACCAAGACGCCGATCATGGCCGTGCCTAAAAAGGAGCCGATGTTGGCGATGGCGTATTGGGTGGAAAAGGCCTTGTCCAAAAGCTTTTCGTCTTTAAAAAGCCTGCCGGTAACGGCGTGAATTTGGGATTTAAAGAGGCCGTTTCCCAAAGACACCACGAGGATCATCCCGTTGATCATGGCGATGGAATCGGCCTTGTAGCCGAGAAGATAGCCCGCTCCCATGACCGCCATGCCCACGGGAATTAAATACCTGGCGCCGATAAAGCGATCGGAGAGGATGGAGCCGATAAGGGGCGTGATGTAGGTCATGGCCACTAAATTGGCGCTCACTTTCGCCGCATCGGCCTTTCCCATGCCAAGGCCCCCTTTCGCCACGGCGGCGGCCACCATAATGGTCATGAGCCACTTTACGGCGTAAAAGGCGAAGCGCTCCACGGCCAGTGTGGCGGAGGCCAAATAAAAGCCCCCGCCCATGGTGTTTTTGTCCCTTATTAAATTGCTCTCGTGTATTTCTTCAGCCATCGGGCCTCCTCGTCGGTTAAGTGGGGGGAAATGGTGTCGTAAATCCGGCGGTTGTACGCGTTCAAGTAGGCGATTTCTTTTTCATCCAAGAGGGAGAAATCCACGGCGTCCAAATCGTAGGGCACCAAAGTAATGGGCTCGAAGCAGAGCCATTTGCCGTATTCGTTTTCGCCGTCTTCTTTAACCACCATGCAGTTTTCCGTGCGAATGCCGTGTTTGCCGGCAATGTAGAGGCCGGGCTCGTCGGTAATAATCATGCCGGGCTCGATTTGATGGTGCTCGTTCTTCGCCACATTTACCCGGTGGCGAATGCCCGCCGGGCCTTCGTGCACGTTTAAGAGCTGGCCGATGCCGTGGCCCGTACCGTGATTAAAGTTCAGATGGGCGTCCCAGAAGGGCTTTCTCGCCGCGTAATCCAGGGAGTAGCCGCAGGCGCCGTAGGGGAATTTCGCCATGGCCAGGGCCAGGTGGCTCTTTAAGACCAGGGTGAAGTGGTACACTTCTTCCTCCGTCAATTCGCCGAGGGCGATGGTGCGGGTAATGTCCGTGGAGCCTTCGGCGAAATTGCTCCCCGTGTCGGAAAGGTAGAGGCCCTTGGGCTCCAGGGGAATGTCGCTCTCTTCGTCGGCGGCGTAGTGGACGATGGCGGCGTGTTTGCCGTAGCCGCTAATGGGGGCGAAGGAGGGCCACATATAGCCTTCCTGTTCCTTGCGGAAGGATTCCAGTTTATCCGAGGCGCCGATTTCGGTGATCTCTTCCTTGCCGATGGTATGCTTCAGCCAGTACATAAATTTCACCCAGGCGATGCCGTCTTTCACGTGGGCAATGGCCATGTTCTTCACTTCCACGGGATTTTTCATGGCTTTCATGAGAATGGAGGGATTGGCCCCTTCCACCAAGGTATTGTCCGCGGGAATGCTTTCATAAAGGGCGTAGTTCATCTTCGCGGGATCGAGAAGAATGGTTTTTCCCGAGAGGGCCTTCACGTCGTCGTAAATGCTGTTGTAGGGCCGAAGGCGCACGTTCAATTCCTTTAATTCGGCCTTGATTTCATCGCTCAATTTGTTTTCGTCGATAAAAAGCACCATTTCATCCATGGTAATCAGCCCGTAGCAGAGAAGGATCGGCGAGTATTTAATGTCGTCGCCCCGCAGATTCAGCGTCCAGCACACGTCGTCTAAAGAGGCGACGATGTGGGTGTCTGCGCCTTTTTGCTTCATGGCTTCCCGAATACGGGAAAGCTTCGATGCGGCGCTCTCCCCGGTAATGGATTCATCTAATTTAAAGGCGGGCTTGTTCGAAAGGGCCGGGCGATCGGGCCAAATTTCTCCCACGAGATCCATGTTGTAGGTAATGGAAGCGGATTTCTTTTCGCAAATGGCCTCGTAATCGGCGCCGTCGGCCACGGAAATGGTGCGTCCGTCGAAGCCCAGGGTGCCTCCGACCGGCAGCTTGTCTTCAATATATTCTTTAATCGCGGGGACCTTAGGCTCGCCCATTTTCATAAGGCGAATGCCGCTGCCCTTTAATTGTGCCTCCCCTTGGAGGAAGTAGCGGCCGTCGGTCCAGAGGCACACCTCATCCGCCGTAGCCACCAAGGTGCCGGCGCTTCCCGTAAAGCCGGACACATAGGCCCGTGCCTTAAAGTATTCGCCCACGTATTCACTTTGGTGAAAATCTTCCGAGGGCACGATGTATAAATCTATATCTCTTTCCCGCATAAGGGAAAGTAATTCGTCTACTTGTTTTCTCAACGCTGTCTCCTTTCATACACCTTTCTATAATAGACATATTATATAGCTTGCCCCATGCCTTGTAAATGAACGGGCGCCGTCCGCGGGAGGGCGCGATTTCTTATTTTTCGCGCAAAAAAACGCGGATTGCTCCGCGTTCTTTTTTCATCAGGGCTTATTAAACACTACCACCGGCCTCCCCTGGGCCTCATGCAAGGTGCAGGGCGTGGTGTAAAGGGCTTCGATCATGGCCGGGGTCACATGTTCCGGGGCTTCGTCGAAGAGCAGCTTCCCTTCTTTTAAGGCCACGATGCGGTCGCCATAGGCTAAAGCCAAGTTCATGTCGTGTAGAGCTGCCACCACGGTGTGTTTTCTATCCTGCACCATACTGAGCAGCTTCAGCTGGTAGTAAATGTCCAGGTGATTGGTGGCTTCGTCGAGAAGCAGGTGATCGGTCTCCTGCACCAGGGCCCGGGCCAGCACGGCCCGCTGCCGTTCGCCTCCGGAGAGGGCGCGAAGGGAGCGGGCGGCGTAGTTTTCCATGCCCACGGCGGCGAGGGCCTCCATGGCCATGGCGCGGTCATCCTCCGTGTCCCGTTCAAGCAAACCCTTGTAGGGCGTACGGCCCATAAGCACCATGTCCATGACCGTCATGTCGAAGGCCATGTCGTTAAACTGACCCACGACGGCCAACCGCTTGGCGTAATCTTTTCTGCTCATGTCCCGAGCCTCCGTCTCGTCGAGAAAAATTTTTCCCTCATAAGGCAAAATCCGAGCCACTGCTTTCAAGAAACTGCTCTTGCCGGAGCCGTTGGGCCCGATTAAGGCCACGAGCTCCTTGTCGTGAATGGTGAGGGAAAAATCCCGAAGCACCTGCTTTTTTCCATAGGCGACGGAAAGGTGTTCCACGCGTATCACGAGTGCACCTCCCGAGAATTTTTCACGATTAAATAGACGAAAAAGGGCGCCCCCACCACGGACACCACGACGCCGGTGGGCAGTTCCCCGGCGGGCAGGGCGTTTCTCGCCGCCACATCCGCCCAGAGGAGGAGGCTCGCCCCCAAAAGAATCACGCCGGGAATGAGGTGGCGATGGTTGGTACCCAAGAGAAAGCGGGCCATGTGGGGCACGATGAGGCCCACGAAGCCGATGGTGCCCGAGGTGTAGACCACAAGACCCACGAGGAGGGACACCGCCACAATGTAGGCGCTCCGGAGCTTGGCCAGATCCTTGCCCAGTGTGTAGGCCACTTCATCGCCTAAGAGCAGCAGATTTAAATTGCGGCTTTGGGTGGCGAGAAAGATACAAAGGGCGAGGATCACCGGCCCGATAAAGAAGATTTGATTCATCTTCGCGCCGGATAAGGAGCCCATGAGCCAGAAATTCACTTCCCGAATGGCGTCGCGGTTTTTCGCCGTGTAGACCAAAAGGGTGGCGACGCTGGATGCGGCGGCGGAAAGGGCCAGGCCCGAGAGAATGAGCCGCTCCGAGGTGGCCCGCCCGCCGATGCGGGAAAGAATCATGACGCCCACGGAGGTTAACAGGGCGAAGATAAAGGCGCTGATCCCCACGGCCACATTGCCCAAGGCGCTCATGAGGCCGAGGACGATGGCCAAGGTGGCGCCTAAAGATGCCCCGGAGGATATGCCCAGAATGTAGGGATCGGCAATGGGGTTTCCCACCACCGCCTGCATGATGAGCCCGGAGACGGCGAGAGCCACGCCGGTTAAGATGGCGAGGAGCACCCGGGGCAGGCGAATGTCCATGACGATGGCATAGGCCACGTCGTCGCCGCCCTTGCCGAAAAGGCCGCGGCTTAAGGCGTGGAGAATCTCCCCGAGGCTTAAATCCGCATAGCCCAGGTACAGCCCGCCGATCACCGATGCGATGAATAAAAGCGTAAGCCCCGCGAAAATCACCGAGCGCTTCATGATTCGGGATAGAGGCCCTTAATCATGGTGTCGATGCCGTCGGCGGTGCGCACGCCGGAGGCGTAAACTTCCGATAAGCTGATGGGATAAACCCGATTGTTTTTAATGGCGGAAAGGCCTTTTAATGCGGGCAGGGATTTAAAGCGATCCAATTCCTTATCCTTGATCTTGTCTTCGCCGAAGTAGACGACGAAAATTACATCGGGATCTTTGGTCAGCAGGGCTTCGGAGCCGAAGCGATCTTCGTCCATGACCAGCTTCGCGCCGGCTTTTTCGGCGATTTCGCCGCCCACGGTTTTCGCGCCGTAGTTTCTGAAGAGATTGTCGTCTTCGATTTCAAGAATCGCCGCCTTCACCGGCTCTTTGCCTTCACGGAGTTTTTCCGTTTCGGCCAGGCGATCCTTCATGGACTGCACGATGGCTTGGGTTTCTTTTTGTTTATTGAAAATCTTTCCTAAATTTAAAATATCTTCGTATTCATTTTCCAGGCTGTCCACCTTCACGGCGCCGCTGTTTTTCAGAATATAGGTGTTCACACCTTTATCCTGCCAGTCTTTCACATTGCCCAGGGTTTTGTCCCCGAAATAAGACGACCAGGAAATAATGAAATCCGGCTTGGCGGCGAGGACCGCTTCCTTCGACGGCGCGTCTTTTACATAGTCCACCTTGCTGAAGGCGTCTTTGTACTCGTCCTTGACGTCGATGTCCAATTGAGCGGCGAGAACCATTTTGTCCCCGAGGCCCAAGGCCAGCATGTTTTCAATGGCCGATTGATACACGGCCACAACCCGTTCCGGTTCCTTTTCAAAGGTTTCCTCGACAGGATTGCCCTGGGCATCCACCGTCTCGATGGTTACCGGATAATAAGCATCCTTTGTTTCCGCCGCGGCGTTCGTATTGGCCGCAGCCTGATTGTTTTCATTCTTGGCGACATTCTCTCCCCCGCCGCAGGCGGTTAAAAGGAGCAACGACGCGAGCAACAAGACGTTCAGAATCTTTTTCATAAAGACCTCCTATCTTGTATGGACAACTCCATACCTCGTGAAGAAATTTTTCCATAGGCAGGTATCCTGACTTCTGACCTCAGGCGACGTTCCATCCTTCCCGTTAAGTGAATGGGCGTCTCGGCCGTTACAGTGGCGGGACCGCGTGCCGCAAGCAACTTCCCTTTTAATCCGAAGAACCTATGTCCCTATTATACCTATAGCCGAAAGAAAAAGCAGGAAAGAATACAAGGAATTTTAAGGAATAAAAAATCCCAAGACACGCTTGGGATGGTGGTTGCGTATACGCAACTTTCTTCATAAAAGAAAAGGCGAAAAGTTGCATTTTCGCAAAATTATAGGATGTATTTATCCTATTTCATGCTATAATTTTATCAGGAGGTACTATCATGATGATCAATACAAAAAATCTCATTTCCATGACCGAAGCTAATCAAAACTTTTCAAAAGTAACCCGGCTGGTCGACGAAACTGGCTCGGCTTTGATTTTAAAGAACAACCGCCCGAGTTATGTCCTTATGAAGTACGAAAACTTTGAACGTGCCGCTGTGGCCGACGACGAAAGCCTTGATGCCGTTTCGCAAAAACTTATGAAGAAAAATCGCCTCGCTTATGAGGAGCTGGCTAAATGATTAAGGTTAGCAGAGAGCAACTAATTCATCTTCACGAATCTTTGATCCGAACATTTGGCGGCTCACCCGGCATTCGAGACGATTTCCTTCTGGACCTTTGCCTCGATTCACCGTTTCAAACTTTCGACGGGAAAGACCTTTATCCCGACATAATTAAGAAGGTCGCGCATATTGGTTATGCTTTGGTAAAATACCATCCCTTTATAGATGGCAATAAACGAATCGGCGCTCATCTAACTCTCGTTTTACTTGAGCTAAATGGATTTTCTCTAGATTATTCCCAGGAAGAACTGATACGTGTTATTTTGGGAATCGCTGATTCTTCGTTAAATGAAACCCAGTGGCAAAAATGGATTTACGAGCATTTGGTCTAGTTTCGAAAATGCCTACTTCCTCCCCTAAATATTCAGTGCCACGCGGAGAAGGCCCAAGATCAGAATATGCACCGGGTAAAAGGCGTAGTTGAGCCACTTGTACTGCTTGCCCCGCTGGCCGTTGTAGGTGAGGGTGGCAACAAAGCCCAGGATGGAATAAAGCTCTTTTATAATGGAGAGATAACCCAGGGCCGTGCCGTAGATGGGCTTTTCGTAAAAGAGATAGAACAAATAGGCCACGATAATGGCGTGGTAATCGTAATCCAGGCTGAAGAACATGGCCACAGCGCACATAACCGCCACCACGACGATGGATGCTCCGTACCAAAGGGCCGCAGACTTTTTCGACAGCCGCCCCTTGAGTTCATCCACGATCCAAATGGTGACGAGAGACAGGGCGAGAGTGAACATCATATTGTTCCAGTTGTTATTGAAAAGCTCCCGGGAGGTAAAGAGATCGAAGGGCACTTCCGATACGACGGCGAAGAGCAAGAGATTGATGAGGTATTTTTTTCGGGAGCGGGTCTTGAAAAAGCCCTCCACGAGAAAATACATAAACAGAGGAAAGGCCACTCGCCCCAAGATGCTCAACAGATTGCTTACATGGAGCAAAGGCCCCTTCCCGTCTAAATAAGGCGTAATCAGCGCGTTGTTGACGTGGTCCAAAAGCATGGACAAAAAGGCGATGTATTTTAATTGGGCGCCGTTTAATACCCGCCAAGACGTCGGCGGCCGGCCCGTTTTTATCATTTCCATAAAAATCCTCCTTTATTAGAATTTCAGAAGGCTTTATTTTACCCTATCCATAGAAATCTGTCCATCTTTTTCGTCGATACAATAGCCGATTATAGAGAAAAACCCGAGATCCTCCTCGGGTTTTTCTTTCTTTACAACTATTGACGGCGCAAGATTTCGGGGATTTGGCCGTTGCCTTTGTTTTTATCCGTGTTGTAGCGGACGAATTCTTTGTTGAAGCGGCGGCCGATTTCGCGGTTCATTTCCCTGCAGTCGCCGACAAAGATGCCGTTTTTCAGCGTGGCGTGGACGTAGATGTCCCGTCCGTTGTTTTTGCCCATGTACAGGCCCACGTGGTTGTAGCCTAAATAGAATTTCGGACTGTAGTTGAAGATAATGTCGCCGGGCCATGCGTTGGCGAAATTGGCCGGATAGCGCATGCCGCCGAATTTGTAGGCGGCTTCGTATTGCACGCGGGGCAGTTCGTAGCCTCTGTGCAGTTTAATGTTGGTGTCGTTGGGGCCCGGGATGTGGATGCCGAAGGCCTTGTGGGCGGCGTAGGTGAGGCCGACGCAGTAGACGCCTTTGCCGCTTTCAAATTCAAAGCCATACCAACGGAAGGGTTGGCCTTCGAAGGCGGCGGCGTAGTTGGCGATTTCCTGCCCTCTGAAGCGAAGTTCCTGATTGGGGCCGGTGAGCCAGCCGTTTTCCAATTCCTTGGCCGAGGGGCCTGCCCAGTAAACGAGGCGTCCGTGTTGGCCGCCGGGGCGCTTGCCGATCTTGAGCTTGCCGTCTTGGCCGAACCAGTACACCCCTTCGCCGGTGGAGAACATACCGTTTTTGTACATGCGGTAGTTGGCCGGGGAGAAGTAGTAGAGCCCGTCACCCACTTGTTTCCAGCCGCGGACTTTTCCTTTTTCGCGGTCGATGTAGTAGGTTTTGTTGTCTCTGCGGATAAAGCCCGAGGTGAGGGCGTCGTCCGGGCCGAGCAGGTAGGCTTGATCGCCGATGGTGACATAGCCGTCTTTAAAGGCGTTGCGACTGAAGCGGGCGCCGGTTTTTGCGTTGACGATGTAGAATTTGCCCTCTTCCTGTACCACTTTGCCCACTAGATCCGTCGCCGGTTGCGGTTGGGGTGTTGGTTGCGGCGCAGGTTGGGGTGCCGGTTGCGGCGCAGGTTGGGGTGAGGGTTTTTCCACCGGTGCCGGCACTTGGCCCGTTGCCCGCAGGATCAGCGCCATGGCTTCGGCGCGGGTCAGCTTGCCTTGGGGCTTAAAGGCGTTGTCTTCGTAGCCGGTAATGATTTTTCCGTCGGTTAATTGGCCGACGGCCCACACGTAGCGCGGCGTCACATCGGCCTTGTCTCTATAGCTCAGGGCGTCGGCGCTGTTGTATCTTTCCGTCAGCGTGGCGGCGAAATTGTGGATGGTCTCTATATTTTCTTTCGTCAGACCGGATCGTGCGCCCATATTTTTGAGCATGGTGCCCATATTGAGCACGGCCGCCGCTTCTTCGCGGGTAATGGGGTCGTTGGGGCGCAGGTTCGGTCCTAAAAAGACCAAATCCAAAAGTTGTGCTTCTTCCGCTTGGCGGATCGTCCCATCGGCCCAAGGCGCCTGATTTAAATCGCCGTAGGCCGATTGCTCTTTCGCGCCTACTTTTTCCAGGCCCGCCATGCGGTGAACCATGGCGATGTATTCCGCCCGGGTCACCGATTGATTCGGACGCATGGTGCCGTCGTCGTAGCCTTTGATCCAGCCGAGATCCGCGGCTTTGATCATGGTTCCTTCCGACCAATGGCCGGCAAGATCCGGATAGCTTGCGGCGAATACGCTGAAGCCCGTGGCCAAGGTCATAACCAGGGACAAAAGCAGCACCGTCCATTGTCTCTTCATCTGTCTTTTCATTACTACCTCCTTTTTATTTATATAAATGAATTATACCATTTAAAATGAAAATAAACGTCAAATCCGTGATATTCTGTTTTTTTATTTATTTTTTATCGCTACCTTACACTTATTTTTACATGAAAAAACCAAAGCCCTTGGAAAACAAAGACTTTGGTTTTGTTCGAATTATTTATTTGGAGAGAGGAAGGGCAGATTTTTCGCCCAGGTGCCGTTAAAGATCATGTGGAAGGCATTGCCGCGATTGGCGGCGTTCAAGGGATCCTGATCCTTCAGGGGCTTTTCTTCCCCTTCATTGGCCTTGGGCTTTTCTTCGTTGGCCTTCGGCATTTCTGCGGGCCCTTGCTCTTTCACCTTGGCATTGTAGACCATGACGAAAACGTCGCCGCGGGTAGCGGATTTGTCGGGAGCCAATTCACCGACGCCTGCTTCGGGGCCCACGATGTTCATCTCCCGCGCCCAATTGATCCAGCTTGCGGGCCAATCGGCCTTGGCTTCGTCGGCGAGGGTGAGGTCGGCTTTGGCACCTGCCACGAGAATTTTCATCATTTCCGCGTTGGAGATGTTTTTTTCCGGGCGGAAAGTGGTATCGGGGTAGCCGATAATGGGGCTCACGCCGCCGGGATTTTTCATTTGGCTTGCCACGCGAATAAAGCCGTTGGCCCAGTGGCTCGTGGGGACGTCTTTAAAAATTGCGGCTTTTTCGGCGGCTTCAGCTTGTTTGCCGTCCATTTTCACCAAGAGGGTGGCGATCTCCGAACGCTTAATGGGCGCATCCAGGCCCAAGGTGCCGTCGGGATAACCGGTGACGACACCGGCCTTTTGCAAATAGGCGATCTTTTCATCTCGACTTGCGGCAAAGGCGCCTCGGGCAGGCAAGATCAGCCCCGTGGCGAGAAAAAGCACCGCCAACAATCGACAAATTCGTTTCATTCTATCCTCCGTTCTTCATTTCTTTGTTTTAGCCTAACACAGGCCGGGGAAAAGCACAATGTTCAAGCACGCGCCTACGCCTTCCGCCGACCTTCCCTGTCGAAGATGCGACGCAGATCCATTTCCGTGGCGGCCACGGAGGCCAAGAGAAAGGCGGTTTCAAAGGCGGTGTAGAAGCCCAACACATCGGCAAAGGCCGGGCGGCGAAGGGCGACGATCAACACGACGAGGGTGATGAGGGCGAGAACCCTGCCCCATCTCCGCCACCTTTTGGCGCAGGCGGCCTGTGCGTAGTCCCAGGTGTCCTGATTAATCATGGACATGGTGGTGCGGTAGCCGTAAGCTGCGTTAATTGTTTTCGGCGGATGGTCCATCATGGTGCGACCGAAAAAAATCATGATTCCCGGAATGAGTAATACGGCAAAGGCCATAAAGATTTTAAACCCCATAGACTCTCCTTTCTCTTGAAACACTTTTTTCTAAACCCATTTTACCCCTATTTATAGAAAACTAAAACGAGGCTCGAAAGCTTCGCTCGTTACAATTTTATGACACATTACGACACGGAAAGTTTCTTGTCGTGGCTGTGGACGCTTCTTAGGAAGAGGACCACGGCAGCGATGAGCATGAGCCCGCTCAACACGAGAGATGTTCTGAAAAATAGTTGGGAAGCGACCTGATTAAAATATTCTTCGCTTACAATCTGTCTTTGGTTTCCCATGGTATTGATCACCACTTTCGTTACCACATTCATGGCCACTTGCAGACCGATGTAGAGCATGATGGGCCCGCCGATGCCGAAGCGGCGGAAGGGCTTTTCGCTCCCGACGCTTGTGACAAAGAGCCAAACGGCCGCTGAAAATAGCATTCCGACGATGACCAAAAGGATAAAGCCTTGCAAATAGGTGACGGCCGGCTTCTCGAGGAGAGCACTGAGAAACTCTCCTACCTCCGGATCATTCCCCGTTAGGCGAAAGAAAAAGGGTCCGAAAAAGGCCGCTGAGGAGAAGACCGCCACGAGCTCCACGATGATAAACCAAATCGCCCGACCCCCCATGACTTCTTTGCCCGTCAAGGGAAGGGCGGCGAAGAAACTGCCATAGCTGCCGTACATACGTTTGTAATCCCTGATGCAAAGCCACAAGGGAATGATGGTTACGCCGATGAAAAAAGCCGCGACGCCGACAAAGATGGTGACGGCGCCGATCGCGCTCTCTTCTCCCGTGTAGCTCCACAAGAGGAAACTACCGAGAAGCCCCAATCCCAACATGGCGAGAAGAATCCATTTGTCTCGCTTGAAATAATAGCTAATGAGTTTAGACATCGTACACCTCCCTGAAAATCGCTTCCAAATCCTTGCCGTAGCGGCCGCGAAGGGCTTCCACGTCCTCGTTTAAAAGCACCTTGCCGTCTTTTAAAAACACTGCCGTGTCGATAATGGGCTCGATGGCTTCCACCATGTGGGTGGAGATAATCAAGGTCGCCTCCGTGTCGAAGCCGTCCAAAATCCCGTCGATGACATTTTTCCGCGACAGGGGATCCACGCCGCCGATGGGCTCATCCATTAAGTAGAGCCGCGCCTTTCTGGAGAGAGTCAGCGCCACCTGGAGCTTGTCCTGCATGCCCTTGCTCATTTCCCGAATGCGGCGAGAGGGCTCGAGATCAAAAGATTTCAGCATGTAAAAGGCCTTTTCCCGATCGAAGTCGCCGAAGAAGTGGCCGTAGAGATCCACGCAGGCCTCGGCGGTTAGATCCTTGGGCAGAGGCAGGTGATCCGGCTGGTAGCTCACCATATTTTTCGTGGCCTTGCCAATCTCTTCGCCAAAAATCTTCGCCTCGCCCTTGTAGCTCATCTCCAGGCCCGCCAAAATTCGTAGCAAAGTGGTTTTCCCCACGCCGTTTGGCCCCATAAGCCCCACGATGTGACCCGGCTCCAAGGCTAAATCCAGTTTGTCCAAGACGTATTTGCCTCGGTAGTCGATGTCGATTTGTTTGCACTCAACGGCCTTCATGAGACCCTCCTTTCTCCCAACGCTTGTTCAGTAATTTTACCGCTGTCTCCTGGGACATGGACAGATCCGCCGCCACGCCGATCAATTGATCGCAGGCGTCGAAAAAGGCGTCCTTGCCCAACGTGTCGATGGTGTCTTTATTTTCAGTCACAAATTTCCCCCGCGTTCGATCCGTTTCAATGAGCGCTTCCCGCTCCAGTTCCTGTAGTGCCCGCTGCACGGTGTTTGGATTCACACCGTAAATCTTCGCCAAATTTCGCACCGATTCCAATTTCTCTCCGGGAATCAGCTCCCCGGCGGCGATTTGCTTTCGAATGGTTTCGTAAAGCTGCAAATAAATCGGTCGATTGCCGTCAAATTCCATGGGCCCTCCTTTCATCTGTACTGCTTCTTCTACAAATCACATCGTTCAAATTTCCTAATGCCTATGGTGTTCAATAATAAGACCAATCCCCAGTTTAGTGCCATAAACCAAATAAAATCGATTACCTTTCCGCTATCTATCAATTTCTCTAGGTGATACATGGGAGATCCCAATTGTATCCCCGGGAATGATTTTATATACATGAGCACGACGAACAAAACAATAAATACGCCGATGGAAACATGGGATTTAACATACATACTGAGACTTTGTACTAAGCTAATCGCCAGTATATACAACGAACCGGTTGCAACGATCGTCATCAGATCAGAAAGATAATGCGCACTGATCAGTTTTCCGTCGGCTATTGGAAGTTTCGCCACCAGCAAATAATAACATCCAATCGAAAATACTATGAATAGCAGTGTCACTGCCCACCAGTAAATGGATTGCGCATAAAACTTCGACCGGTAGATGTTGCGCCTGTTATTGACGCGATCTAGCATCATAGAAAGACTTCCGTTTTCAATTTCTCCTTTTAATATATTTGCACTGTTGATGGCGAGAATGAGAAATATAACGAAGACCATATAAACCAAGGTATACATGTTGTCGGCAAATGTTAGTCCATTGATTAGCTCCTTGCTGTTATACGTGATAATCGACGAGTGATTGTTTACGCCTAAACCGTAAAACAAGGGCAATAGGAACATGACGAACACCAGCAGATTCTCTTTTCGCCTTAACTGCTTAAATAGCTCGAACCGTACAAGCGTCTTCATCATTCCCCTCCTCCAGTAATTTTTCCAGTGGATTGATTACCTTTTCAATATTCACTATGGTAGCGACCGAGCTAATGTAGTGTAGCTTCTCGTTCATGTTTTCCTCTGTGATCACCAGCCTATGCTGATCTAATTTTCTTGCGTAACGACTATCGATTTTATCCGTGTCGTCCACATTCAACATGACGGCGCTTTGAATATGAATGTCACCATCATAGTGCTTGACTCCGTCTCTAATCACAATGAGACGATTACATAGAGACTTCACTTCGTCTAAGTTGTGGTCCGAAAAAATCACCGCCATTTTCTGCTTCTCTGCCATCTCCTGAATGAGGCTTTTTACCATCCCACGGCCGTGAATATCCAATCCCACAAAAGGCTCATCTAAAAGCAGCACGGTTTGGGCGTTAAGCAAGGCTTGTGCAAATCCGAGCCTCTGCTTCATTCCGAAAGAAAATTCCTTAATCTTCTTTTTCTCCACCCCTTCCAAGCCAACCGTGTTTAACACGCCCTTGATTTCAGTGTTTATTCTTTCTACATCCGTTATTCCGTTTAGGTACAGAATGGATTCCAAGTTTTCATACGTTGTCATGTATTCATAAAAGTTTGGATCAACGGAGACGCCGAACTTTTTCCGATGCAACGAATCTATGGCGACCTCTTCGCCTTCGTAGCCTATTTTTCCGGAATCGGCGTGCGTGAGGCCGGCCAACATGTTCAATAAAGTCGTTTTACCGGCGCCGTTTACGCCAATAAGGCCGACAATGTCGCCCGCATTTAATTGCATCGAGAAATCGAAAAGTCCCCTTCCATTTCCATAGTCCTTGGTTAAGGACGTCACATCCATTAGGCTCATCTTTCCCTCCTCTCACTTGTGCTACTTCCTTAATACAGTCATATTGTATCGCCGTCTTAATACAGTGTCAACTCTTTTTTTGAAATTTTTTCGCCGAAACGATCTCTTCCCACGATTTTAAAAAGTTTTCGCAGAAATTTTTCGCCGCAACCAAGAGTTGCGTTCCTTTTGCTTGTGCCCTTTTCTTCTTTTTGTTACAGTAAATTCAGGAAAATTACCCAGAGAAAGAAGGCGTTTTTATGTATGGTGAAAAAAATAAAAGCAAAACGGAAGGCCATGGGGCTCTCTCAGGAAGATCTCGCGGGAAAGCTCGGCGTCACCCGCCAAGCCGTATCCAAGTGGGAAATGGACCGCACCCAACCGACCATGACCAATCTCAGGGAGTTGGCACAGGTGTTTTCCGTGGACATGGCCTATTTTATCGGGGAAGATGATTCGAAGAAGGAAGAAGCTTCTCCCCTCGGCGACACTTTGGTGTCAATCCTCGCCTATGCCATCGGCCTGTTCTTTTTTCTCGTTTACTATTTCGTCCTTAGCGACGCCCTTTTCCACAAAAGCCCCACCTCCTCGGCATTAATGCCCCTCACTCTTTACCTCATCCTTGCCACCGTGGCCTTTCCCCAAGCCTATAAGCATACCGGCGACCGGCTGGATCACGTGGATTACACGCTCTTTCGCCTGGTGGTGCTCCCGGCCCTTTATGTCCTCGGCCCCATGGTGGTTTTATATGCTCTTTTCAAAAAGAAAAATTAATTCTCCCGCGCCCTGCGCGGTTTTTTTAAACATGAAAAAACGGACGCCTCAGCGTCCGCTTTCATTCAGAATATAGGAAGGTGTCATTATTTTAGTATTCTTGCATCGCTTTATTCATGACAAAATATTTCGCTAAGTCAAATAAGAAAAAGCGCACTTTCGATAACAAGATGTTTTCATAGCATTTCCAGTAACCGACGAATTGATGGCGTCGCCTTTGGCTAAAGGCTTCCACGTCGGAGACGGGGTAACCGAGAAAGATGCCGATTTCGTCGGGACAGCCAATTAAAAACCGTGTTTTTAATTCCGCAATGGCTTCGTCCGCGTTGGCGTAATCATAGCCGCGATTCTTTAAGAAAGCTCGGCATCGTTTGTCTGTTAGTCTGTGTTCAAGTCGTTTTCGATCATAGAAGTAGAGAAGCAAACTGCCTTTGGGGTTTTTCAGTTCCGCGTACGCAAGGGGTATGGCACGCTTGATACTTTCGTCCTGGGCCCAACACCGGCTAAGATCTCTTGAAGGATTGACTAAGTTAACCAGAGTTCCGGTTTTTCCGCAGAAAACCGTGGGCGCCGTATAGGCTTTTAAGATTGCTTCCAAATAGTCGCGATCGTTGCATGTATCGCATTTGTTTAGGTAACGAACCGTGGAGTCATTGAGCTTACGCTTCACATAATGCGCGAGCACTGTCTTCGCACTCCTTCAAGCCGTCTGCATCCGGCTCTCCTTTACAAATGACGGTGGCGACATAAGCGGGGCCGAGTCCTCGGACTTCGTCCTCCCAAGTTTCCATCCATTCGCCGTCCGCCCAATCGTAGGAGCCAAACAGTAGCACATATTTTCCTTTCAACAGAGGATTTACATCATCCATTAAAGGACGCATTGTCGTTTCTTCCAGCTCTTCTGCACCCATAGCCGGACATCCGAATGCAATTCGTTCCGCATCCTTTACGATGGCCTCTGTTGCGTCGGCAGCTTCAATTAAAGAAGCTTCTTGACCGGCGGCTTCTAAGCCCTTGACGACTGCCTTCGCCATGGCTTCTGTGTTGCCGGTCCCCGACCAATAAATGACAGGTACCATAATTCCCTCCTTTCTACCTTGCGGCACGTTCACGCTGCACGCATTGGCATAAACGACAGAATCACCTGATATGTACCGCAAAGAAATGATTTGATAATTCATATCGTTTACAATGATTATTATAGCGGCACCTCGGAACTTTTGCAAGGGTTTTTTGAAACTTTTTGAGATTTATTTTCAATGGTCTCTTTTTCGGCTTGATTCCGCCATTTTCCGCCCGGATTTCTTTTGGCTTTATCGGCTTTTTTTCCGCTTTTCTTTTTAATCGCCCTTTGTGCCTGTGAACCCATGGTCTTTATCTTGCCGAAAATTTGGTTTTCGCTTTTAATCGCCATACCTTGTCTGCGATCCCGTGGTCTTTGCCTCCCGATTTTCGCATCTTCTCCTTATTCTTTTCGGATGTGGCTATTTCCCCAACCTGCCGATGGGTTCCCTTCTTTTCTCATCCCTTCTTCGATTCCCTCCCTGCGACTCTTTAGCCTATGCTGGCGAATTTGTTCACGTTTCTTTGCTTTTTTCGATAAGTATTTATTGATTATCGATAAATTTCGGGTATACTGAAAGCAGGAGGTTGACATGAAACGATTACAAACCACATTTATCGCCGCGACTTTAGCGGCGGCCATGCTATCGACGAGTGGCTTCTTCGCTCTCATCGGATCCATTTTAGGAAAGGCATGGGTTCTTAAAGACAACACATTTACCATTTTCCTTCCCCTGATTCCGGCGTGCCTCGCCTTTTGGGGCGCAAGCGGCGCCTTTCTTCTCGCGGGGCTTGCCTTCGGCCTTTACACCACCTATTTGTACGCCAAGGGCCGCCTCTTTACGCCGGCCATGGTTCGCGGCCTGGAGCGGGTAGGCCTGTGCTTTTTAGGCGCCTGCCTGAGCTTTTTGCTTCTCGCCATTTACTTGGCCGTGAACCTGCAGCTCGCCGCC
This sequence comes from Peptoniphilus sp. HCN-40583, assembly GCF_037892835.1. NCBI lineage: Bacteria > Bacillati > Bacillota > Tissierellia > Tissierellales > Peptoniphilaceae > Peptoniphilus > Peptoniphilus sp. HCN-40583. The sequence goes on along the minus strand of NZ_JBBKBU010000037.1, from coordinate 971 downwards.
CTCTTTCTGCTCTTTTTCCTTTTAGCTGCCCTTCTTGCGGCGGCGGCCCTCTTTTTCTTCCTCTTAGCCGATGCGGTAGACGAAGGCCGCCATCTGCGGGAAGAAAACGACCTGACCATTTGAGGTGTGCCATGATTTGTGTGGATTTAGATTTAATGCTCGCCAAACGAAAAATGACCCTCACGGAATTGTCTCAGGCGGTGAATGTGAGCCTGCCCAATCTTTCCATTTTAAAGACGGGAAAGGCCAAGGCCATTCGCTTTTCTACCCTCGCCGCCATTTGCCGGGCTCTGGATTGCCAGCCGGGAGATATTTTGCGCTACGAAGGAGGCGACGTGAATGACGCGGACTAAAGGACTTAAAATTTTAGGCGCCCTCTTTCTTGTGGGGCTCGCGGCGATCTTTTTCCTTTCCGACGCCACGCCCCGGACGCTCAAGGCCATGAACGCTGCTTTTGGTACCCACGTCACGAGGCGGGCCGTCTGCGTGGATGCTGTAAAAAAGCCGCCGGATTTTCTCGGCGACGGCGTGAGTTACTCGGTTTACAAATTAAACGACGAGGACATGGCGCAGCTGAATCAGGATTTGAAAAAGGCAAAAGCTTTTTCCGCAGAGAGCGAGGTCGGAAGGGATGTGGACTCGGCACTGAAATGGGCGAAACGGGTGCAACCGGGAATTAAAGCACCTGCCCTGTCTTGGCCTCAATGCCGCTACTATTTCGCGGATCGCTCCCCGGGCGGGGCGGGGGATTATCTGTCCAACTACGACGCCTTAGTGGTGGATGAAGAGAATCTGCTTATTATGTATCTGGTCTACGACACTTAAAAGAGATCCCTCGTCAGTGTACCTGAAAAGAGGGCTACCGCACTTAAAACGGTAGCCCTCTTTTTCTTTTACACGCACAAAAAAACACACGCCGTCCTAAGATCAGCGTGCGTTTTTTGTGTGACCGGCAATTTCCTACTCTCCCG